>JAQYWA010000362.1 GCA_030145265.1 Desulfuromonas sp.
ACCTGGCTGGCGGCCGATTCGCAGCGCTACGACCTGGTGACGCTGCCGACCCTGGGCGCCTTCGGCGGCACCGCCGGGGTCTTTGCCCTGCATGAGCAACACAACCTGACCCGCGAAGCCTTTGCTGAAATCTGGCAGCATCTGGCCCCCGACGGCATACTCAGCCTGTCAGTCTGGATGGATTACCCGCCGCGGGCTCCCCTGCGGCTGGCGGCAACCCTGGCCGAACTCCTCGAGTCCGAGGGAATCTCCCGGTCCGCTCCCCACCTGGCGGCGGTGCGCAGTTGGGGTATGATTACTTTTTGCTTAAAACGCTCGCCGCTGACCGACGACGAAATCGGCCGCATCCGCCGGTTCTGCACTGACCTGGGGTTTGACCCGCTGCTCCTTCCCGACCTGCATCCCGAGGAACGCGACAGATTCAACCAGCTTCCGGATCGTGCTTTTTTCCAGCTACTGGATCGAATTCTCAGCGGCGACCGGAAGCGGGTCTACGAGAACTACCTGTTCACCCTGCAGCCAACAACAGACGACCGCCCCTTCTTCTCCCAGTTTCTGCGCTGGAAAACCCTGCCCCACCTGGCCGGACTGTTCGGCCAACGAGCCCTGCCGGCCGTGGAACTCGGCACCCTGGTGGTAGTCGTCACTTTCGTGCTGATGAGCGCAGCGGCCATCGTCCTGATCATCCTGCCGCTGTTGCGCCTGGGCTGGCGCGGCAGCCGTCGTTCGTCGGTGATTGGCTACTTCGGCAGCCTCGGCCTCGGCTACATGCTGGTGGAAATGGCCCTGATCCACCGCTTCATCCTTTATCTTGGGCACCCCGTTCATGCCGCGGCAGCGGTCATCTGTGCCCTGCTGGTCGGGTCCGGCATCGGTAGTGCCTGCTCCGGGCGGCTGTCGCCTCCCCAGACCACACCGCAACGAGCCGCCGTGGCAGTCGCATTGCTGCTGGCCCTGTACGCCCTGCTGCTGCCCCCCCTGCTGCAGCAAACCATCACCCTGTCGGCCGGCTGGCGACTGGTCCTGGCACTGGCCCTGCTGACACCGGCCGGGTTCGTCATGGGATTCCCCTTTCCCCTCGGATTGCGGCAGCTGAACCAGCGACAACCAGAAGCCGTCCCCTGGGCCTGGGGAATCAACGGCTGCCTGTCGGTTCTGGGCACCACGCTGGCAACCCTCGTCGCCATCCTCGCCGGGTTTAATGCGGTGCTGATCGGCGCAACACTCGTCTACGGCATAGCCGGATTGAGTGGAAAACAGCTATTTTCGACGACGGATCTGCCGTAAGGCTGATACTGGCCGGCTAAATAATCAGAGTATTTTTTTGTGAGCGGCAGGGGGGCAAAGAGGGGGGCAGGTACAAAGTAAATGACGGATAAAACTTACCCATTATTTGCTGGGTCAGCAGTTCAAGGCGTTGGGGAAACATCGTCTGCAAGGTGGCAGCATGAGCGGATAGCCCTCGTCCGGCGGCAGACAAGAGCTCAGCAGAAACAAGGGCGCGGCAAGGGATGAACGAGGGCGGGAAACAAAAGTCTCAGTCGACATTGCCCCTGAAACTTCACGGGTCCTGAACCTCAACAAACCGGACCTGTTCGCCGCCAGGCGTCCGCACCACCACCTCGTTCCCCAGGCTTTCAACATATTCCGGCCCGACCGGCACCTTGCCCTTACCGCCCGGCAGATCGATCACGTATTGGGGAATCGCCAGCCCGGAGACCTTTCCGCGTAATGACTCGAGAATGCCGATTCCGGCCTTGACCGGGGTACGGAAATGCCCGGTGCCGCGGGCCAGATCCATATGGTGCAGGTAATAGGGACGCACCCGGATTTTCAGCAGGCCTCGCAGCAGTTCGGCCATCACCGCGGGATTGTCGTTGACCCCCTTGAGCAGCACCGTCTGATTGCCGAGCGGGATGCCGGCGTCGGCCAACCGGGCACAGGCCTCGGTCGCTTCCGGTGTAAGTTCACGGGGATGGTTGAAGTGGGTGTTGAGGTAGAGCGGGTGAGCCCGCCGCAGCAGGTCGCAGAGCTTTTCGGTGATCCGCTCGGGCAGGGTCACCGGCACTCGGGTGCCAATGCGTACAATCTCCAGGTGGGGGATGCGCCCCAATCGCTCGAGAACATCCTTCAGCAGCAGATCCGGCATCATCAGGGGGTCGCCGCCGGAGAGAAGGACATCGCGGATCTGCGGAGTGCGGGCAATGTAGTCGATGCCGTCGCGAACGTCGCCCATGGTCGTGCGCATGGCGGCGCAGCCGACCTTGCGCTTGCGGGTGCAGAACCGGCAATAGGTGGGGCAGGTTCCTGAAACCAAAAACAGGGCCCGGTCGGGGTAGCGGTGCACTACCGACGGGACCGGCGACAGGCTTTCCTCGGCCAGGGGGTCTTCCGGCTGCTCCACGTCGGCCAGCTCCTGGGCATCCGGTACGCACTGGCGCCAGATCGGGTCGCCCGGTTCCTGGATAAGGCCGAGATAGTGGGGCGTGATCCGCATCGGGTAGCGCTCGACCACGGCGGCCAGGGCGGCTACGTCGACGGGGAAATGCTCAGCCAACTGCTGAGGCGTGGTGATACTCGCCTGCAAGCTTTTCTGCCAATCT
>JAQYWA010000017.1 GCA_030145265.1 Desulfuromonas sp.
CGGCGACCCGATCATGTTCCAGCACCTGTTCTGGATCTACTCCCACCCGGCGGTCTACATCATGATCCTGCCGGCCATGGGCATCGTCACCGAAATCATCCCGGTCTTCGCCCGCAAGCCGGTCTTCGGCTACTGGGCCATCGCCTTCTCCAGCATCGGCATCGCCGCCGCCGGCTCCCTGGTCTGGGGCCACCACATGTTCGTCAGCGGCATGAGCGACACCGCAGTGCTGGTCTTTTCGCTGTTGACCTTCATCGTCGCCATCCCCTCGGCGATCAAGGTCTTCAACTGGGTGGCCACCCTCTACAAGGGCTCAATCTCCCTCGATCCGCCGATGCTGTTCGCCCTCTCCTTCATCTTTCTTTTCTGCATCGGCGGCCTGACCGGGCTGATCCTCGGCGCCGCGGCCACCGACGTGCACGTCCACGATACCGCCTTCGTGGTCGGCCACTTTCATTACGTCATGTTCGGCGGCACCGGCTTCGCCTTCTTCGGCGGATTGCACTACTGGCTCCCCAAGATCTGCGGCCGCATGTACAACAAGCGGGTCGCCACCATCGCCTGGGGGATCATGTTCGCCGGCATCAACATCCTCTACTTCTCGATGATGATCCTCGGCCTGCGCGGCATGCCGCGCCGTTATTACGACTACCTCCCCGAATACGCCGACCTCAACCTGATCTCCACGGTCGGCTCGTGGATTCTCGCCGCCGGCCTGCTGCTGATGTTTATCAACCTGCTGCGCGGCGCCCGCCATGGCCGAGCCGCCGGGCCAAATCCCTGGGGCGGACTGACCCTCGAATGGACCCTGGCCTCGCCTCCGCCGGCGGAAAACTTCGCCAGCATCCCGGTGATTGAGCACGGCCCCTACGATTACGACCAGGAGAGCCCGCCCCATGAATGACCGCGGCCACCCGGCCCCGCACAAAGACTACGCCGGCGCCAAGCTCGGCATGTGGCTCTTTCTGTACACCGAAGTGCTCCTGTTCGGCGGCCTGTTCGTCCTTTACGCCGTCTACCTGCAGCGCTATCCGCAGGAGTTTGCGGCGGCCGCCGGCCAGCTGAACCTGGTCCTCGGGGCGGCCAACACGGTGATCCTGCTCACCGGCAGCCTGCTGGTCGCCCTGTCGGTAAGCGCCATCCGTCACGGCAGCGCCAGACTGGCCCAGGGGTTCCTGTGGGGGGGCGTGGTGAGCGGCGTCCTGTTTCTGTTCAACAAGTACGTCGAGTGGTCGACCGAGATCAGCCACGGTATCTACCCCGGCTCGCCGATTCTCGAGCAGCGCGCCCAGGGGGAAATCGTCTTCTTCGGCCTCTACTACATCACCCTCGGCCTGCACGGGCTGCACGTGCTGATCGGCGCCGTCATCCTGGCGGTGGCGGCGGTGATGACCGCCAGAGGGTCGATCCAGCAAGACGAGTTCGTCGTGCTGGAGAATTCGGGACTCTACTGGCACCTGGTCGACCTGGTGTGGATTTTCATCTTTCCACTCTACTACCTGCTGCTTTAGGAGCCTGTCGGACTTGACGGGCCGAAACGAAAAATCGGATGGTCGAGACCAGATCTTAGAGGATTTGAGAGCGAATAGCAGGGCTATTTGTCGAAAATCGTCGGAGATATGGGCCGATCAGTCGATTTTGCAGTCGGTTTATGTGAAGTCCTACAGTCTCCGAGGAGTGCCGATGAACGAACAACCGCATGCCATCGTCCGCTATCGGACCTTCATCGCCATCTGGGCCCTGCTGCTGCTGCTGACTGCGCTCACCGTGGCGGTTTCCCGGGTCCACCTCGGTGCACTGAACATCTGGGCCGCCCTCGGCATCGCCTCGCTCAAATCGGCGCTGGTGATCTTCTTTTTCATGCACCTGAAATACGAGCGGCTGATCTTCAAGCTCTTTCTGCTGATCGCCCTGCTGACCCTGGCCCTCTTTATCGGCCTGACCTTCTTCGACGTGCTGTACCGCTGAGGTGATTCGTGAACCCTGCCCAGATAACCACAACCGAAGCGGTCGACCAGGTGTTCCTCTACATCTTCGGCATATCCGTGGTGCTGCTGCTGGCCATCACCGCCACCATGGTCTGGTTCGTGGTCAGATACCACCGCACGCGTCAGCCGCAACCGCAAACGAGCCCCCGCTCGAACCTGTGGCTCGAGACCACCTGGACGATTATTCCGACCCTGATCGTACTGAGCATGTTCTGGTACGGCTGGCAGGGCTACACCACCCTGCGCAACGTTCCGGAAGGGGCCATGGACGTCAAGGTTTCCGGCCGCAAATGGTCGTGGAGCTTCACCTATCCCAACGGCCGCACCAGCGACATACTGGTGGTGCCGGTCGGCCGGGCGATCCGCCTCGACATCACCTCCGAAGACGTCCTGCACAACTTTTTCATCCCAGCCTTCCGCATCAAGCGCGACGCCGTCCCCGGCATGCACACCTACGAATGGTTTGTGGCCACCAATCCCGGTTCCTATGACGCCTTCTGCGCCGAATACTGCGGGGTCGCCCATGCAGCCATGATCACCACCGTCGAGGCGCGGCCGGAAGCGGAGTTTGAAAACTGGTATCAGCGAAAATACGGAACAGAAGAGGATCAGGATAAAGGGCGGCAAATGCTTGCGAGCTTCGGCTGCACCGGCTGCCACAGCCTGGATGGCGCCAAGATGGTCGGGCCGACCCTGCTGGGGATTTTCGGCCGCCAGGTGACGGTGACCAGCGACGGCGTCGAGCGCAATCAGACCATTGACAGGGAATACCTGAAGCGGGCCCTCCTGCAGCCGCAGGCCGACCTTGCCCAAGGGTACCCCCCGGTAATGCCCCCCTACACCTGGCTCTCCGCCAAAGAACTCGAAGCTATCGTCGAATACCTGCAGGAGCTGCGATGAAGTCTGCGCTCGGCGAAATTGCGATCCGGGCCCCCGGCGATCAACCTGAACCGGCGCTCATTCCGGCGCTGCTGCGTCTTCCCATGTCGGTCATGGTGGCGGTTTCCGCCCTGGCCGGTTACCTGACGTTTCCGGGGCATCCCGTCTCCCTGCAAGCGGCCCTGCTGACGACAGCGATTTTCCTGCTGGCAGCCGGCGGCTCCACTCTTAACCAGATGCAGGAACGCGCCGACGACGCCCTGATGGAGCGCACCCGCCGACGTCCGCTCCCGGCCGGCCGGCTCACTTGCGGCACGGCCCTAGCCGTTGCCGGGACGCTGATTGCCGCCGCCCTGTTTCTACTGACCCGGCTCGAACACCCGGTCGCCGGGTGGGGCGTGGCCGCCCTGCTCCTTTACAACGGCGTCTACACCGGGCTGAAAAAGCACACTCCCTTCGCCCTGTTGGCCGGCGCCCTGTGCGGCGCGCTGCCGCCGCTTATCGGCTGGTGCGCGGCCGGCGGAGACCCCGCCGACCACCGTATCATCGGCCTGTCGGCCCTGTTTCTGCTCTGGCAGGTTCCCCACACCTGGGCGCTCAGCGCCCGCCATCCCGGCGACAGCACCGGAGGTCCGTTCGCATCGCTGTTCAAGCATCTCGACGCCGTCCGCCTGTCTCGCCTCAACCGGGTCTGGCTGCTGGCGCTGGCCATTGCCACCCTGCACCTGCCGACCTTCGACACCCTGCGCGCTCCTGCGGCACAAATACTGTGCCTGGGGCTCTGTGGCGGGCTTCTGGTTTGCGCCGCCCGAACAACCAGAGCCAGCTCCCCGGAACTGCGCGCAAAAGGATTAACCCTTTACATGGCCGCCCTGATCTGTTTAATTATTCTCGACAACCTGCCCTTTTGACCCCTTTATCCAAGATTCGATGCCCATGACCTCCTCAAGAGAAAAACTGCGGTTGCAGATTTACCTGATCATCTTCATTGCCGTCATGCTGCTGGGCACCTTCGGCTTCATGGCCACCGAAGGAATGTCCCTGATCGATGCCGTCTATTTTACCATCGTCACCATCGCCACGGTCGGCTACGGGGATCTCGCGCCGGCAACCACCCTCGGCAAGTTTCTCGACGTGATCCTGATCGTCACCGGCGTCGGCACCTTCCTCGGTGTCATCGCCAGCGCCACCGACCTCTTTCTGAGCCGGCGGGAAAACCGGGCCCGATTGCAGAAACTGAACATGGTCATCGGCCTCTACTTCACCGAAACCGGTGCCAGCCTGCTGAAACAGTTCACCCGGGCCGATCCGACGCTAACGGAGACGGGCCAGCACCTGCTGGTGCGGGACAACTGGACCGAGCAGGAGTTTCAGCAGCTCGAAAAAATCCTGCCATCCCTGCACTTCACGGTAGACCTGGCCCAGCTCGACCTTGTCCGCACCCGCGATTTTCTCAACGAAAAAGGCAACTTCATTGTCCGGCTGTTGGAAAACCCTTCCCTGCTGGAGCATGAATCTTTTACCGACCTGTTGATCGCAACCCTGCACCTCAAAGAAGAGCTCATCCATCGGGACGACTTATCGACCCTACCGGAAACCGACCGTCAGCATCTAACCGGGGACATCAACCGGATTTACGGTTTATTGGCCAGGCAGTGGGTAGACTACATGAAGCACCTCAAACTCCACTATCCATTCCTCTTCTCCCTGGCCATGCGAACCAACCCGTTCGACCGGCAGGCATCGCCAATCGTCCGTTAGTGTCCCGTGCGGCCCAAAGAACCCGAATTACACAACCAAACTAACCGCAAGGGACACCAGGAGAAGAATATGATCAAGGGGATTCTGCTCGACCTCAGCGGCACCCTGCACGTCGGCAACGAAGCGATTCCCGGCGCCCGGGAGGCCGTGACACGACTGCAGCGACAAGGTCTTGCGCTGCGCTTTGTCACCAACACCTCCCGCAAAAGCACCGCCATGCTTCACCGGCAGCTGGATTCGATGGGGTTTACCATCCCGACGGAACTACTGATGACCGCGCCAATGGCGGTACGCAGCTATTTGGAAAGCCACCAACTGCGGCCGCACCTGCTGATCCACCAGAACCTGCATGAAGACTTTGCCGACCTACCACAGGACAACCCGAACGCGGTGGTTGTCGGTTATGCCGAAGACGGCTTTACCTATGCCGCCCTGAATGCAGCGTTCCGCCTGCTGAAGGAGGGAGCACCGCTGCTGGCGACCGGCAAAACCCGGTATTTTCAGGGACAAGACGGGCTCAAGCTCGACACCGGGCCGTTTCTCTGCGCCCTCGAATATGCCGCAGAGACCGAGGCGATTGTACTCGGAAAACCGTCACAGGAATTCTTCCACACGGCGGTTGCCGCCCTTGGCTGTCAACCGCAGGAGGTGGTCATGATCGGCGACGACGCCCGTTCCGACATCGCCGGCGCCATCGCCGCCGGACTGCAGGGCATCCTGGTAAAAACGGGCAAGTACCGGCCGGGCGACGAGCAGTTGCTGCCGCCGTCTGCCGGTCTGGCCGCCGACATCACTGCCGCGATGGAATCGATTTTGTGATCAAGGTCAAATCAGGGGTTCTCTGAACTTTTTTCAAGAAAGAGCATGTACACCATGAAGATATTCAACTGGCAATTCGCCCTTGGCTTGGGGCTGGTCGTTCTCTCAGCGCTGGGATACACCGTGCACTACCTCCTGTTTCGCGATGCCCATCACATGTTCATGTTTCTGGTGGGAGATATCGCCTTTGTCTTTATTGAGGTCCTCATGGTCACCATGATTCTCCACCGGCTTCTTGAAGTGCGGGAAAAGCGGGCCAAACTCAAGAAGCTCAACATGGTGATCGGGTCCTTTTTCAGCGAAATCGGAACAAGCATGCTGAAATCACTCTGTTCCTTTGATACCGACCTGGAGACAACCCGCAAAACACTGCTGGTCAACGAAAGCTGGAAGGGGGCGGATTTTGTTAAAACGAGAAAAGAAACTGAGAAGACCCCCCACCGGATGGACGCATCATCGGGAGATCTGGAAGAACTGCGGAACCTTCTGGCGGAAAAGAAGAATCACCTGCTGCGGATTCTGGAGAACCCCAACATTCTGGAACATGAAAGTTTCAGCGACCTGCTCTGGGCGGTTTTCCACTTCGGGGATGAATTGAACCACCGAAAATCACTGACGGACCTTTCCGACAACGATCTTCAGCATATCAGCGGCGACCTTTCACGGGCCTACACCGTTCTGATCTGCGAATGGCTGTCGTACATGCGGCACCTGAAAGAGGATTATCCGTATTTGTTCTCCCTGGCCCGGCGCCTCAACCCCTTCGACCCGGAGGCCGAAGCCGAGATTTGCTGAGACGACTCAATAATCGACTTTGCCCCGGCCTTTCTTGATCGACGACTGACGCTTCTTGGAGTCGATCCGTCGCTCGCCAGACGCCCGGGTGGGACGCGTGGCGATCCGTTTTTTACGCCGACGACGCAAGGCGAGCAAGCGCTCTTTCAGCCGGTCAAGAGCGGTACCCTTGTTAACTGACTGGGAGCGGGACTCGGTCGCGGTCACGGTAATACCTGAGGGCAGATGCTGGATACGAACCGCCGATTCGGTCTTGTTCTTTTTCTGTCCGCCCGGTCCGGACGACTTGAAAAAGGTGATGACCAAGTCTTTTTCTTCGAAGAGTGGTGATTCGTCCACGGCGGATCCTTTCGTAACTGGAAATTTTCACCCAACCATGTTAGAAGAAAACAGTCCAACGAGCAAGCATCCACATTCAACGCCTTCTCAGCCTATGGAGACGCTATGACCCATTTTGCCCTGACCATCATCGGCCGCGACCGTTCCGGCATCGTTTCGCAGGTTACCGAAATTCTATACCAGCTCGGCTGCAACATCGCCGATTCGAGCTGCTCGATCCTCGGCGGCCAGTTCGCCATGATCCTGCTCATCTCCAATCCCGCCATCAAGGAGAAAAGCGATTTCGGTGACGCCTTCACCCCCCTCGAGGAAAGCGGCCTGTCGGTCTTTGTGCGCACCCTCAAACCCGGCGGCGAAACGCGTTCGCAGCTCGAAGGGGACATCTGCCTGATTTCGGTCTACGGCGCCGACAAGCCGGGGATCGTCTACCAGGTCGCCAAGGAACTCGGCGACCGCAAGGTCAACATCACCGATCTCAACACCAAGCTGATCGGCAGTGAAACCCGCCCGGTCTACGTCATGATGCTGGAGGCGGTGCTGCCGCCGGAAATGTCCGAAGACGACCTGAAAACGATCATGGACCGCCTCAAGGGGGAAATGCAGGTCGATATCTCGGTCCGATCCATCACCCCGGTGGAGCTCTGATCCATGGCCGTAAAAGAGATACTGCAGTACCCCGACCAGCTGTTGAAAACTGTCTGTGCACCGATTGAAAAACTGGACGCCGAAACCGATGCGCAGTTGCAGGACTTGATCGACACCATGGTCGCCTCGGGCCACTCGGTCGGTGTGGCTGCCCCACAGATCGGCGTCCCCCGCCGGGCCGTGGTGGTCGACGTCTCCAAAAGCAAGCTCGGCCGCGACAATAACCACGGGCTGCTGGTGATGGTGAACCCCGAGATTCTCGAAAAAGAAGGGGAAGAAACCATGCGCGAAGGGTGCATGAGCGTGCCCGACTACACCGGCAACGTCACCCGGGCCGAGAGTATCCTAGTTCAGTTTCTCGACCGCGACGGCAGCGATCGGGTCATCCGCGCCAACGGTTTCGAGGCTGTTGCCATCCAGCACGAACTCGACCATCTCGATGGCCTGCTCTTTCTCGACCGGGTATCCAATCTCAAGACCGACGTGTACCGACGCAAAAAATAAATTTGGCCTAAATGACTACTCGCGAAAGCTGCCATGACCGAAAAGATACAAAAAAATCGCCCCAAAGACCTGCGTAGCGCCATCCTCAAAACAGCTCTGCACCTCTTTACCACACACGGCTACTTCAACACCTCGGTGCACGATATCCGGCGCGAAGCAGGTATCAGCATCGGTGCCATCTACCATCATTTCGACAGTAAAGAATCGATAGCCAAGGCCATTTATGACGACCTCCTCGAGCAGGAAACCGAGGCGATCGCCCAAATCACTATTGATGGCCAAACCGCTCGCGACAATTGTCGGGCCATCATGAACCACCTCTTTATCATGGCGGAAGAAAACCCCGAGGCCATGGAGTTCATGCTTTATTCCAAACACCGGGAATTCATGCCGTCAGCCCTGCCCGTCTGCTCTTCCAAACCGCTTTCGATGATGCGCAAAGCGGTGCAACTCGGCATCGACAACGGTGAAATCCTGCCGATGGAGATAACCCTGGCGACAACCTGCCTGTTCGGATCCATGTTCCGCATGATCCATCTGCGTCTGGACGGGATTATCACCGAGCCTTTGCCAACCTTCCTGGACACCATTTTTGAATGTGCCTGGCGGGGTGTTTCCCGCTAGCGCAACCTTCCGCTACCCCACAATTCTTGTTGAATTTCCCCTGTCGAAGCGGCAGGAAAGGCCTCCCCTCCCCCGCCATCACAGAACGAACGCTCGGTCATTTCACGGCATAAGTTCCGCCAAAAAGAGCACCCTTCCCAATACTCCTGAAGCAAGGAGCATCGGGATAACACTGTCCCAATAAAAAAAGTCCAATCAGCACGACGATTTCGACCGAACGTTCGCTCTGTGCAGCAGAGAGGGGCACGCTTGTTGCTTTTGCATGAACCGAACGTTCGTTTTGTGGTTTGTCGTAAAAATCTCTCGCTCGTACACGAGCCGGCCGACAACAGAACGAGCACTCGTTTTACGGGGACGCACAACCGATGCTTACGCAACACCGACCAGCAACACTCGGAAAAGATATCACCGAATCCCTGTTATGGGGACTGCTGAGCTTTGTCGTGCTCACTATCCTGCTGGGTTGCTGGGGTTTGCTCGTGAACCTCTTCGACCTATCTGCCCCGGGTCTTTCAGCACGCTCCCCCCCGGGTATAGCCGTCTCGGCCGCCCCTCGGCCGTTTCACCTGAAAGGAGAACTGAAACAACATCGGAACGAAAGATTCTTCACTCGAAAGCATGACGGTACCCAAGGGTACACAACAACCATGGAGGCATCACATGTACAAAACGTTTTCATTAGTAGCATATGCCCTGCTGCTAGCAACTCTCGCCCTGCCAGCGACGGTTTTGGCCAGTGCCGCCCCCGGTGCGGCCACCAAAAGCGTGCAACCGAAGTCCTACGCAAACCCCATAAACACCAGCCAGTGTCTGGTCTGTCACGGCCAGCTTGACTATCTGCGTTCAGAATCTAAAGACACCAAGGACGGCTACGGTCACGATGTCGCGGCCGAAACCGTCGCCCAGGGTCTGTTCGTCGGCCAGGAATTCGTCAACGACCGCATCCACGGCAAAGCTACCTGTGAATTCTGCCACGCCGGCAATCCGCAGGCCACCGACGCCAAGACCGCGCACAAGGATCTGATCAAAGACCCCACCGCTGACGGCGGCCAGAAGGTCTGCGGTGCCTGCCATAAGGATATCGTCAGCAACTACCAGACCTCGATCCACTTCAACATGAGCGGCGTCAAGATGAAGCTCGACGCGCGCCTCGGCAAGACCCACGACAAGGAAATGAAGGTCGGCCAGATCATGGAAGGCGACTGCCTCGCCTGCCACGCCACCTGCGGCAGCTGCCATATCGGCACCGCCCCCATCACCAACGCCGGCCTGCAGGCGAACCACAAGGTTCAGGGAGACCCGGACAACCTCCAGGTCTGCATCCCCTGTCACCACCTGGCGGGCGCTGGCTTCTTCACCGAGGAGAAGAACCTGCACGTCGCCATCGGCATGGATTGCAACTCCTGCCACAGCACCGGCCAGCAGTTCCATGGTCGCGGCGGCCCCGAAGAACCCCAGGGCATGATGACCCCAGGCCTGATCGAAGCCAGCTGCTACGACTGTCACCAGGATGCGCCCAGCAGCAACGAGGCCCACGAAATCCATGACGATTCGGTGGCCTGCCAGTCCTGCCACGGCACCGAATACGAGTCCTGTCTCGCCTGCCACAACCGCGCTCCCGAGCTGCAATATATCTTCAAACTCGGCCAGTTCGGCGGCAAGATCTACCCGATGATCCACACCACCGGCAACACCTCGGCCGACGCCTTCGACAGCCTCGGCGTCAAGCTAAAGCAAGAAGACCTCGAAACCAAACCGACCTGGGGCCCCTATCCGACCCACTTCCTGCAGCTCGCTCCAATCCACAAGGAAGGCGCCCAGGTCATGTGCGAGAACTGCCATGGCAACGAGGATATATTCCTGCAGGAAGAGGATCTCTCCTTCCCCGAGCTCGAAAGGCAGTTGCTTTACAAGGCCCCTCGCAAGCTCACGGCAAAAGAACTGAAAGCAGCACAAAGTAAATAAGCAGGCAAGGTGCCCGAAACCCGCTTTCGGGCACCTTCATTAACAGAATCCATACAGGAGGCAATTCACCATGAAACAGTTTTATCGGGCTTTATTTATGCTCTCGCTGATCGTCCTGCTGCCGCTGTCGGCCCAGGCCACCAACGGCGACAACCTGATCGGGATCGGACCGATCTCCCGCGCCATGGGCGGGGTCGGCATCGCCGCCCCCCAGGACGCCATCAGTTCCACCTTCGCCAACCCGGCGGCGATGTGCGTCGGCGACTTCTGCCCCGGTTCGGAATTCGACTTTGCCGCCACCTTATTCGCACCCAAGATTGACGGTACGATTGACATCAAGGGAGGTGGCCCCCTGGCCGGGGTCCACAAATCTCGGGCCGACGAGAAGACCTACACGGTGCCGGCCTTCGGCTTCTCGGCGCCGATCAACGAAAAATTCCGTTTCGGCCTGTCGGCCTACGGCGTAACCGGCCTCGGCGTCGACCATCGTGATACGGATCTCGACACCACCCCCGCCGGCCAAAGCCTGCTGGCTGCGGATTCCACCCAGCTGATGATCCTCAAAGTGGCGCCAACCCTCGCCTACAAGGTCAACGACAAGCTCTCCTTCGGTGCCGCCATCCATGTCGTAAACTCGACCCTCGACCTGAACCAGGGATCCTCCCCTGCCTACGGGTTCGGGCTCCAGCTCGGCGCCCTCTACCACATGGACAAGGTGCATCTCGGCTTCACCTACCTCTCACCGGTTGGGGCCGACCATAAAAACGTTTACGACCTTGACCAGGATGGTACCCAGGACAATTTCGAACTGGAAGCTCCGCAGCAGATCGGCCTCGGCCTCGCCTACGAGCCGAACAGCAGCCTGCTGATGGAGATCGACACCAAATGGATCAACTGGTCGGACGCAGCCGGCTATGACGATCTCGACTGGGACGACCAGATTTGCGTTGCCGTCGGCGTTCAGTTCAAACCGGTAGACGCCCTCGCCCTGCGCCTCGGCTACAACTACGCAGAAAATCAGGTTGACTCCCACACCTTCAACGGTGACGATAGCGTCAATATCCAGGGCAAGCAGGTCAATGCCTACGGATTCGAAACCTTGCGCATCATCGGCTTCCCGGCAGCGGTCGAGCATCATGTGACGGTCGGCCTCGGATACGAAATTACCGATGCGGTCTCCGTCAACCTCGGCTACATGCATGCCTTCAAGGAAACGGTCAAATCGAGCGGAACCCTGCCTACGCCCTTCGGAGGCAACCAGGTCGAACTCAAATCCGATATCAGCGAGGATGCTGTCGATTTCTCCATCGCCTGGAGATTCTAAACCGCAGGGGGGCTGGCCTCATGGCCAGCCCACCCACATAACCGTTGTCACGAGAATAAGAAAAGGCGAGCATGCCATCTCTCTCCACGCAAGAACAAAATCTGGCCAATACCTGCCTGAGCCTGTCAATACAGCGCATTTCACAACAGTTTCTGTATAACAGTGAGTCTTGCAACGCCGCCATCATTGCCAGACTCACCCTGGCGTGGACTTTTCTGATAAATCATGGCAGACAGTACAATCCCTGTACTGTCTGCCTCGCCCATCAATACTCAACAACCGGTCAAAGCATCGCCAGGAACAGGGCCTTAGCAGGTTCCTGGCCCCTCTCTAGGGGAGATGGTGTCAGCCGGCTGCTGCGCTGTGCGTTCGTCCTTTTAAGCGAAAGCAACGTAGGCAATCATAGAACATCGGCCCGGCTGATCCGTGAAGCCGTTGCGATGATGCGACTGCATACGTCAGACCAGGACCAGAGTTCAGTTCATCGAACAGGACTCTGGTATAAGCACACCTGCCTCAGGGAGTATTCCGAATGTGTAAATTCATCTCAGCTCTCGCGCTGACCCTTTCCCTCATTATTCCCGCATCGACCCTGGCAATGTCCTGTCATTGCTTTACCGACCGGGAGTATGATCCAGGCCAGCCCGCTGCAGCCGATCCGTACTTTCTGGCAACAACGGAAAATTCCTTTTTTGCTGTCGTCAATGGACTGAAAAAAAAAGACGTTGTGCTCGCCAAACAAACCCCCTCGACCACCGCGGAAAACCTCTGGGTCGCCTACTGGCTGGCGGAAAAAACCGGCGCGCAAACAAAAACATTGATGAAGGCCCGCTTCCGCAATCGCTCATGGGCAACCGCCCTGGCCGCGTTAAAAATCAACCACGACAAGCTGCCAGTTCAGGCCAGAATTCAATTGGAAGCAGACCCAGACGACCTGGCCCTGGCAACCCTGATCGTCGACTATATTCTGGAAGAAAAGAATGTGATCCGAGTGAAGGAACTGCAACTACTGAGGGCGGCGGGGGCGAACAACAAACAAACCATCCTCGCTTCATTGCTGACACTGAAAACCGGCCAATCGGCTAGCGAATATCTGCGTGACGTCCGAACAGGACAACGCTCATGGGGCACCCACCTACTCAAAGCCAACATGGCCGGCAATGACATGGAGCATGAAATCGAACAATTGCTTCAAAACAATCCCCAGGAGGCTCAGGGACTCTCCAGAACCGAGTGACAATTTCAGCCTGATACCATTGAGGAAAGGCGAGTCAGAGGCCATAAAGTAAAAAGTCTGCACCGGAAACCCGGGTGCAGGCTTTTTGCTTAAACTAGCTTGGTATCGACTAAGGATGATCTTTAATCTGATCTGGGTGGCAGGGAGCACAATTCATTTTTGCCCGGGTACCTTCCAGGGTCCCCCCTTGTCGTGACAAACCCGGCATGCCTGAACCTCTGCCTGCTTCTGCGCAACATAAACAGACCACAAACAACCAAGTCGATACGCCAGTTGGCGTATCGACTTGGTAAAATCACACGCCCGAAGAGACTGAAGCTTGCAACCGCTTTCGTGCAACGCCTCATCCGGGGTCGCGTCTATCTAGCCATTTTTTCCCGATAGGCATGAGCGGACCGTTGTTGGTGTCCGACTTTAATCGACCACTTCATTCGAGTCCGAGTTTGAGATAGGACAAAAGCCCCCTTTTCGGGGTCAGTTCGGCGCCCCACACGAATCACCCATCAAATCTGCTGATTAACATCAGGCCTTAATCGCAGCCCAGGCATTGGCGATCAACTGGTCAGCCGATTTCGACAGCGGATCCTGCAGCACCCCCTGCAGTCGCAGTTCAGCGGCCCGCAAAATGACGCCGGTAAAGGAGACGGCCGACAGCAGATAATCACCCTGCCGCAATTCACCCTTTTCAATCCCCTCGGCAACGATCAGCTGAATCTGCCGAAACGGCCGGGTGGAATAGATGGGGTAGACCTCGCGGAGAAACTCCCCGTGCTTCATGAACAGCATGTATTCCATCTGCTCCGGGTCAGCCTCGGTAATTTCGAAAACCAGTTCGGCAAACGCCCGCAGCTTGTCAAAAGTGGAAACATGACCGGCCAACCGGGCCTCGAACCGTTCCTGAAAATCGATAAGGGTCTGCTCGTGAATGTAACGGGCCAGTTCGGTCTTGTTGGCGAAGTAGCTGTATATCGCCCCGGTACTCACCCCCGAGGCTTTGACGATCTGCGGAATCGAGACGTTATGGTAGCCACGGGCAACGAACAACGACCGGGCCGCAGAAA
>JAQYWA010000018.1 GCA_030145265.1 Desulfuromonas sp.
AGCAGGTACGGCTTTGGATGCGCAGAGCGGCGGGAGAAAGCGGTCTAACTCTTTTTACCAGCGACTGTCGCCACTCGTTAAAGGCCTGATTTTTCGGAGGAAAACCCATGGATTCCCAGCAGAACAAGATTCCTGTTAATATCGAAGACGAAATGCGCAAGTCCTACATGGACTACGCCATGAGCGTCATCGTCGGTCGAGCGCTCCCCGATGTACGCGACGGACTTAAGCCAGTCCACCGCCGGGTATTGTTCGCCATGAGCGAACTCAATAACGACTGGAATAAGCCTTACAAAAAGTCAGCCCGTGTGGTCGGTGACGTAATCGGTAAGTATCATCCGCACGGTGATACCGCCGTATATGATACCATCGTCCGCATGGCGCAGGACTTCTCGATGCGATACCCGCTGGTCGATGGCCAGGGAAACTTCGGTTCCATCGACGGTGACTCAGCTGCCGCCATGCGTTATACCGAGGTTCGTATGGCCCGGTTGGCCCATGAACTGCTGGCCGATATCGACAAGGAAACCGTCGATTTAGGACCCAACTATGACGACTCGCTGACTGAACCCTTGGTTCTACCCTGCAAATTTCCCAACCTGCTGGTCAATGGCTCAGAGGGGATTGCGGTCGGCATGGCGACCAAGATACCGCCGCACAACCTCGGTGAGGTCATAGACGGCCTTATCGCGGTGATAGATAATCCGGCCCTCGATTTTGAAGAATTGTTGACCCTTATTCCTGGTCCCGATTTTCCGACCGCTGGTTTTATCCTTGGTCGCGACAGTATTCGTGATGCCTATAGCACCGGCCGCGGCATTATCCATATGCGGGCGCGAGCACTAGTCGAAAAGGATAGGCGCACCAGCAGGGAAAGTATCGTCATTAACGAATTACCTTTCCAGGTAAACAAAGCCAGGCTGATCGAAAAGATCGCCGATCTGGTCAAGGACAAGAAAATCGAAGGGATTTCTGACCTGCGCGATGAGTCGGATCGCGACGGGATGCGGATTGTCATTGAGCTGAAAAAGGATTCAATTCCGGAGGTTCTCCTCAACCAGCTCTACAAGATGACCCAGATGCAGGCCTCCTTCGGCATCATCATGCTGGCCATAGTCTCCGGGCAGCCGCGTATTTTGACTTTAAGAGAAGTGCTTGATCGATTCATCGAACACCGTAAAGAGATCGTCACCCGGCGCTGTATTTTTGAGCTGAAAAAGGCCGAAGCCCGCGCCCACATTCTCGAAGGTTTAAAGATTGCGCTTGAAAATCTTGATGAGGTCATTCAGATCATCAAGAGCAGCGCCAGTCCGGCTGAGGCCAAGGAGCGTTTGATTGGCCGGTTCAGCTTCTCTACCATTCAGGCACAGGCGATCCTTGAAATGCGTCTGCATCGCCTGACCGGGCTGGAGCGGGACAAAGTCATCGCCGAGTACAACGAGATAATGGCCTTGATTCAGCGGTTGAAAGAAATCCTGGCCAGCGAGGTAGAAATTCTGGGCATTATAAAGCAGGAACTGCTCGATGTCAGAGAGCGCTTCGCCAATCAGCGGCGAACCGAAATCATCGCCAGGACCGGTGAACTTTCACTCGAAGACTTGATCGTCGAAGAGGACATGGTGGTCACGGTGTCCCACACGGGTTACATCAAGCGCAATGCCGTTTCTCTATACCGGGCTCAGCGTCGCGGCGGCAAAGGGAAAACCGGTATGCGGCCGAAGGAAGAGGATTTTGTCGAACACCTGTTCATTGCCTCGACCCACTCGTACATCCTGGTTTTCACAGACCTGGGCAAGGTCTACTGGCTCAAGGTTCACGAGATTCCCCAGGGAGGCCGGGCTACCCGTGGCAAGGCGATCGTCAACTTGCTGCAGCTCTCTAACGACGAAAATGTCACTTCTATTCTTCCGGTTAAAGAATTCGTCGAAGGCAAGTACATCGTCACCGCGACCCGCAACGGCGTGGTCAAAAAGAGCGAGCTTATGGCTTACTCCAATCCCCGCGCCGGGGGCATTATTGCCCTGACCATCGATGAGGGGGACCGTTTGGTCTCCACCCGTTTGACCGACGGCAGTATGGACATCCTGCTCGCCAGCAGCCACGGCAAGGCGATTCGTTTCCCCGAAAGCGGCGTGCGCTCTATGGGTCGTACTTCCCGCGGCGTGCGTGGTATGATGCTTGAAGACAACGACAGCATCATCGGCATGGAGGTGGTTACCGAGACCACAGCAGCGACCCTGGTCACGGTCACCGAAAACGGCTACGGTAAGCGCACCAATCTCGACGAATATCGGATCCAGAGTCGTGGCGGTAAGGGAATCATCACCATCAAGACCACCGAACGCAACGGTAACGTGGTGGATATCAAACTGGTCAACGACGAATCCGACCTGATGTTCATTACCGATCGTGGCAAGGTACTGCGCACCGGGGTTTCGAAACTTTCGATCATCGGCCGCAATACCCAGGGGGTGCGACTGATGGTGCTCGAAAGCGGTGAAAGGATCGTCGCCGTGGCCAAGCTTGCAGAGAAGGACGAAGAGCATGGAGATACAGAAGCTGAAGAAGAGGCTTTTGATGGAGGAGATGAGGCACCGGAGGAAACGCTCTAAGACCCGGCGGTGGCTGATTTCCAGTATAGCCCTGCTGTTCGTGGCGATTATTACCGGAGGCGTTTACTACCAGTACAACCTCGAAGCGATTCTCGAAGGCGATTTTGCCAAGGCCGAGCAGTTACTGGAACAGGGACGTTACGCAGAAGCTGATCGAATATTTGACAAGCTGTATCAACATCATCCTGATTTTTACCTGTCCGAACGGGCGCTGTTTCAGACCGGCGAAATCCGCAACCTGTACCTGAAAAAGTATCACGAGGCGCTGCTGGCCTATCTGTTGGTCGAAAAGGACTATTCTGAATCGCCGCTGGCAAAAAAAGCCCTGCAGCAGGTGGCTGAAATATACAAGAACCGGTTGCGCGATTATCCCCGGGCCATCGTCGCCTACCAGAAGCTACTCGATAACGGGGTCGAGGATGGCGCCCAGGTGCAGTATGAGGTGGCCGACAGCTATTTCAGGCTGAACAATTTCGAGCAGGCGCGCATCGAGTTTGAAAGCCTGCTGAAAAACTATCCAGACAGCAGCCGTACAGCTGAGGCCCAGTACCGGGTGGCGGTGGCCACCTCCCTCGAAGGTGACCTGAAAAAGGCGGCTGAAGCATACCGGTTGGTCGGTGAAAATTGGCCCAACAGTTCCTACGCGATAGAAGCCCGTTTCGGACAGGCCGGGGTACTTGAGGAAAGCGAGGAATTGAAGGCGGCCTTGGAGGTGCTTCAGGGATTACGGGGGGTCTATCCCAGTCCCGAGGTGCTTGAGAAGCGGATCACCCAGATCAAGGAACGGATCAGTAAAAAAAAGAAAGCCATCTGACATGAAACCCGTCAAGAATATAGGTGTCATAGGGGCCGGCAGTTGGGGAACCACTCTGGCCAACATGCTGGCTAAGAAAAACTACTCGGTCACCCTCTGGGTCTATGAAAAAGACCTGGCGCAGCGCATGACCACCAGCCGGGTGAATGATCTTTATCTCCCCGGGTTTACCCTCTCCGACAACCTTACCTTCACCTCTGATCTAACTGAAGCTGTGCGTGGCCGGGATCTCCTGTTGCTGGTGCCACCGTCACAACTGATGCGCAGCCTGCTGCAGCAGGCTGCGCCGGATATTGGTGGCGAAACCCTGATCGTGTCGGCTTCCAAGGGGATTGAGAATGACACCCTGCAGCCGATGGCTGAAGTTATCGGTAGTTGTCTCGGGATCGAGCGGGAGCAGAGCCTGGTTTTCTTATCCGGTCCGTCCTTTGCCCGGGAAGTTGCCGCCGAGATGCCGACCGCCGTGGTCGCCGCCTCAGCCGATGCTCAGGCGGCAGCCGCCACTCAGGAGGTATTCAGTGCTCCCTATTTTCGGGTCTATACCAATGACGACGTGATCGGGGTCGAATTAGGCGGAGCGCTGAAAAACGTGATCGCCCTGGCCGCTGGGGTATCCGACGGTCTCGGTTTCGGTTATAATACACGGGCGGCCCTGATCACTCGTGGGCTTTCCGAAATGACCCGGATGGGGGTAGCCTTGGGGGCCAACCCGGCTACCTTTGCCGGTTTGGCCGGGATGGGAGACTTGGTGCTGACCTGCACCGGTGACCTGTCTCGAAACCGTACGGTTGGCATGGAACTGGGCCGGGGCCGGACGCTTGACGAGATCCTCGGCACCATGAACATGGTGGCCGAGGGAGTGAAAACGACCCTGTCCGCCTACCAGTTGGCGCAAAAAATCGGGGTCGACGTCCCCATTACCGAACAGATGTACCGGATTCTCTACCAGAACAAGGACCCGCGCCAAGCCGTTTTCGACCTGATGCTGCGGGAACTTAAGGCCGAAGCGGTCTGAACTTGACCAAGGAGCACGCCATGACACGTCGTATCATCGGATTTAGCCTGTTGCTGTGCCTGCTGACGTTGCCGGCTCTGGCCGCCGAATATGCAGTTATCCAGACGAATACGGGGGATATCAAGGTCGAACTGAACCGGGCCAAGGCCCCGGTCTCGGTGGATAACTTCCTGGCTTACGCCAACCAGGGTTTTTACGACAACACTATCTTTCACCGGGTGATCAAGGATTTCATGATTCAGGGCGGCGGCTTCACCGCCGAACTCAAACGCAAGCCGACCCTCGACCCGATCGTCAACGAGGCACCCAATGGTTTGAAGAACGTCCGCGGGTCCATCGCCATGGCCCGGACTAACGTCATCGACAGCGCCACCAGCCAGTTTTTCATCAACCTCAAGGACAACGCCTTTCTCGATCACAGCGGGGTATCCCCGGCGACTTACGGGTACGCGGTGTTCGGCCAGGTTATCGAGGGCATGGAGGTGGTTGACGCTATTGCCCGTACAAAGATCCGCGGGCTCAATGGTCTCTTTAGGGACCTGCCGTCCAACTCCATCATCATCAAGGGGGTAGCGTACATTAAAGAAGAAGGGCCGTAGGCGCAACGCGGGCTACCTGTTTTTTTCAGGATAGTAGCGATAGCGTTAACAACAGGGGCTCCACGGAGGAGATAGGTGACCACCATCCGCATCATGACATACTTTGTCCGGAAATGCCGTGGCGGGGATGGCCAGGTCGATCCCGACCGGATTGCCGACGTGATATCCGAAGGAGCGCCGGACATTGTTGCCCTGCAGGACGTCGGCGACGAGGCGGGGCCCGACCAGCTCGATTACCTGTCCCGGCGGCTGGGGATGAAGGCATATGCGAGTCCCCGTTGCGGCGGCAACGCCTTCCTTTCCTATTTTCCTCTCAAGGGAGTGCAGGAATACGACCTGGGCAAGGGGGGAAGCTGCCTGCGGGCCGATGCCGATATCGAAGGCAAGCGCCTGCATCTGCTCAACCTGCAGCTGAAAACCGACAAGCAGGAGCGACAACAGCAGATCAGTTCGCTGCTCGGCCCGGAGCTGCTCGGCGATCGGTCGCTGACCTGTCCGACCCTGATTCTCGGCGATTTTGCCGATTATTACTGGGGGGCCGGCAATATGGCTCTTAATATGAATCTTCGCAAGGGGGCGCGGCACCAGTGGCGCGGCACCTTTCCCGCCTGCTGTCCGCTGTTTGATCGCGACCGCGCCTACACTCGCGGTCATCTGCGCATCATCGACAGCACCATCCTCTGGTCGAAGCTGGCCCGCAAGGCCTCAAGCCATCTGCCGCTGATTCTCACCGCACAGATCACCGACCCCCGCACCTTTCTGCGAGCCGAAAAGCTTAAACGCAGCCGAATGGAAGTCGCCCCCGGCTGATGTCCCGATAGAAAAATCCCCAGCTGTGGAAAAGTCTGTGGAAAAAGTTGATAAGGCAGCGCAAAAACAGCGGCCATGGGCTAGTTAACGCCGATATTCAAGTTGCCGGAAAAGTGAGTCAATGCCCCGTCTGACTGTGAAGCAGCAAAAAACCGCCGTGCTGCTGGCCGTGCTTCAGGAGCTTTACCCTGATGCCCGCTGTGCCCTTTATTTTAGCAATCCCTTCGAACTGCTAATTGCCACCATCCTTTCGGCCCAGTGCACCGATGTTCGGGTCAATCAGGTGACGCCCGGCCTGTTCGCCCGTTATCCAGATCCACGCGCCTTCGCCGCGGCCGATTTGGCCGAACTCGAAGACGCGATCCGTTCGACCGGGTTCTTTCGCAACAAAGCCAAAAACATTCTGGACTGTGCGGTTGCCCTGCTCGACCGGCATGACGGCCAGGTGCCGCGGACCATGTTGGAATTGACCGCGCTGCCCGGGGTCGGCCGCAAAACCGCTAATGTGGTCCTGGGCAACATCTTCAACATCCCCGGAATGGTGGTCGATACCCACGTCAAGCGGCTTGCCAACCGCTTCGGTTGGACCCGCTGCATCGATCCGGTCAGAATTGAGCAGGACCTCTGTCGTCTTCTCCCCGCGAAAAAATGGACTGTCGCCAGCCATATTCTTATTCTCCATGGCCGCGCCTTGTGCAAGGCCCAGAACCCGCTCTGCTCTCAATGTCCGGTGTTTGACAAGTGTCCGCGCATCGGCGTGACGAGATCTAAATAGGCAAGCTTTTCACGTTTTGTGAAATTTAAAAAGGCCAGCACCGTTAACCGGTACTGGCCTTTTTAAGCTAAACTCTATAAATCGCTAGTCTTTATCATCGTCCTCGGGCAGATCAGGGATCAGAGTGATGCTGTTTTGTTCGTCATTCGAGCCCTCGCTAAGCGCCTTGGTTGAATTATTGAGATTGATCGCTTTGCCTTCGCGGTTGAAGACCGAGTTGTCGTCGAGGATGACCAAGCCTAGGCGCTCGGCGACGTCGCGGCGGTACTGGAACTGGTGGTTGAGTTTTTCCCGCCGCAGTTTGTAGCTCAGGTACATCCAGACCATGGCGAAGATGGCGGCCACGGCCAGCAGCACGCCGAGTGAAACCAGCAGGTAGAAGGCAGCGCGTTCTCCGGCGTGGCCGATGAAAAGAAGAATATCGTCGATCTTGTAGAGGATACCGGAGGCCAGCACCAGCAGCAGCAGTCCGAGCAGAAAAGGGACCTGGCGGGTGATGTTCAGGGCCATTTGCAGCTTGGAGGGGGAAGAGAGATCGCCGCCGAAACCGGTGAGCTCTTTGCCCGGGGAGTGGGAATATTCGTACAGGTATTTGTTGAAGAAAAGCACCACCACGCCAAACATGAAGGTGATCGCGACAGGGGCGATAAATGCGGCGAAAATGTAGGGGCGCCAGGGGAAGCCGGCATCGGCGGCCGAAATGTGGACGACAAAGCTGACAAAGAAGATCAGCCCTTCGACGACGATCAGAATGATCAGGTAGTTGAGGATGAAGCTTTTCAGCTCGGCTTTTTCAAAAAGGTTGGCTATGCCCTTGAGTTTTTCTTCCGAATTGCCGCCCATGGAAAGATCCTTTTTCAGTTATTAAGCAGGGCATCGCGCTGTAGAAAAACAGGTTGCGGAGTGCGCCTGATGTTGGACTTTAATGATAGTTTTTTTTTGAACCGTCTAGCATATTAGCAGTCTTCGTTTTAATAATCAAACAATGAGACTAGGGGACCGCATGATCTGTACAACCTTCAGCCTGAGGCGTCCGGTGCTCCATCCCGGAAGGGGAAGGTTTGACAGCCGTGGGCCAAAAAGGTAAGCTACCTTACTTTTATGGTGAATTGTTAACGAGGTTTTGAAAACGAAAGGATAGGTAGATGTTTCCAGCCGTATTGGGCGATATCGTCAAGGTTAATTATACTGGCAAGTTGGCCACCGGAGAAGTTTTCGATGCTTCGCCGGAAGACCGGCCACTGCAGTTTGAGGTTGGTAAGAATGAGGTGATTCCAGGTTTTGAACAGGCCGTGCTCGGTATGGTCATGGGCGAAAAGCGGACCGTTGTCGTTACCGCTGATCAAGCTTATGGTCAGAAGCTGCCAGAAAAGATCGATGAGGTGGAACTGAGTATTCTTCCCGAAGGGGTGGAACTGACCGTCGGCGGTAAGCTTGAGGTCACCCGGGCCGATGGCAGCCTGTTTTATGTCGAGGTGCTCGCCGTGACCGAGACGACGGTCACTCTCGACGGCAATCACCCGCTTGCCGGAAAAGACCTGATTTTTGATATCGACATGCTTGAAGTGACCAAAAAACCGAAGGCCGATTTTCCACCCGTGCAGTGAAACTGAACACGGCCTGCCGGTTACCCTGGCAGGCCGCGTTGTTTAATGACAGGTCTTTAGCGGCGGTAGGGTTTGAGAACAATGGCGCCGATTTCCAGAATCTGTCCGTTCTCTATTCGCAGGCAACCGCCGGTTTCGGATTTCAGTACCCCGTACGGTTCGCCGGCGACGGGCTGGCCGCGCATTTTGGTCCGGGCGGCCAGGCAGTAGGCACCCGCTTCGGGGAGATAAAGCGTGAACTGTCCGTCCGTGTCTACGGGCAGCGAGGTGAAATCTGGCATTCGGTGAAAGTCACCGTCGCGGTAGGCCAGGACGAAGGCTCCTGTGGCTGGCTGGCCGCGCTCGTTAAGGATGCGACCGGTAAACCCGGTAGAGCCGGAGGTCAGGGTGCTTTCGCGCATGATCATCGGCTGTACCATGGTTTGCAGCTGAAAGTCGACCCGGCAGCTGCGGCCGCTTTCCACCCTTATCGGGTTGGTTGCCGGCATGGCCCAGGCATCTCCCGGCCGCGGCGGGCCGGCATCCCCCCCCGTTTTACGCATCCGCGCGACCAGAAAATACTTCCCATCTATGACATCGAGAAAGTATCTGCCGGAGCCGTCGGTCTGGGCTTCGAAATCTGCCGGGCCGCGCAGGTTGCTATGCCGGTTGCGATAGGCGTACACATAGGCTCCGGCCATCGGCTGTTCTTGTCTGTCCGTGACCAGGCCGGAGATGCCGGTCTGGGTGGCGGCGGGTTCGGCTGCTGGTGCAAAAGGCGTAGCCGGGGGGCTGCAGGCGCTGAGGGCGGCAGTGAGGACACAGGTCAGAAATACAAGCAGCTGCGGCATTGTTCCCGTCATCGGCTGAGAGGGGGTCAGTAGAGCTGGATCACGCTGCCCCGCTCGATCTGGAGCAGAAACAAGGTCTTCAGGGCGTCCCCGGTCGGCCCGAACGAGGTGCTGCCGGAAACTCCGGGGAAATTGCTGAGTTGCTCAAGGGCCTGCTGCAGCTCTTGGCGGGTGCGGATCTCGGGGCGGTCGATCTGGGCAAAGAGGATATTGGCCACGTCAAAGCCCTGGGCTTCGAGAATGCTTGGCTCTTCGCCGTACTTTGCCGCATGATTTTCCACAAACTGGCGGATGGACGGATCGGCACTGTCGCGGAAAAAGCCATCGACAAAGATAGCCCCTTGCAGATAGCGGCCGGTGGTGCGAAGCAGGTCGGGAGAATTCCAGCCATTGATGCCAAGCAACTGGATGTCCTCGATGCCGTAAAACAGCAGTTGGGGAGCGATTAGGCTGATTTTGTCAGCATAGTCTGGGATGAACAGGGCCTGAAAGGGCAGAGGATCTTCGAGGATTGCTTCATCATCTTCCGTGACTTCGTCCGTTTTAGCTTTGGGGTCTTCATCCGGGGCATCAGGATCCTCGCCCTTGAGCAGTTTGACCTGGCGGCGAAAGTCGGTTGCCTTTTCATCGTACATCTGAGAGGCCACGATCTGGCCTCCGCGGTACTGGACCTCGCGGATGAACAGGTCGGTCATTTCATAGCCGAGTTTGTTTTCCGGGTGCAGAACGGCGAAGGTAGTGATGCCCTGCCGGTCCATGGCGTGGCTGACCAGGGCTTCCACCTGCTGGTGACTGGTCAGAGAATTGCGGAAGATGAAGCGGCCGGTTTCCGGCAGATCGTCCCGCGGCGACATGGTCAGGAGTGGGATTCCGATCCTTTGAGCCTGTTCAGCGGCGGCCGCTGCCGCACCGCCAGTCAGGGGGCCGGCAATCGCCATCACACCGGCTTCACTGGAGAGTTCGCTGACGATACGGGTACTTTCTTCGGCGGTCGCGCCGGAATCACGGAATTCCAGGCGGATCGGCGGCCGGTTCTGGTTGTGGAGTTCGGCGGCGAGTTCTATGCCGCGCCGCACAAGCTGGCCGAAGGTGGCGTAGCGGCCGGTCAGTGGAAGTATGATGCCGATCGAACGTTGTAAAAACGAGCTACCGGTCAGCTGTTCCCAGAGCGCGATAGCCTCGCGACGGTAGGGAAAGGGGGTTGGATTCTGGACGACCGCCGCCGCCAGGCGCCTGGCGGAGTCCCGCTCATTCTTGCTATAGGCGCGCAGGGCTCGCTGTAGCAGGGCGTCCTGACCGATGGCTGTGCCGCGGAACATGAAGGAGGCTTCGTCCAGTTCGATCGGAGTCATGCGATCCTTGAGGATGGCGTGAGCCAGTTCCAGAAGTTTGCCGTCGGTCGGTTCGGGGCTGCGGTGAATAAAGGTCAGGGCTTCCAGGTTATTGCCGAGACCGGCGTGGGCTTCGGCCAGGGCGGCGATCCGGCGTGCGCGGTCGCTCGGCGTCAGAGCAGCCGGGTCGGTGTTCAGCAGTGTCGTCATGCCAGTCTGGTACTGGCCGGTGGCAACCAGGGAAACGCCTTCGATATAGAGAGCTTCCGGCCCTTTCTGTGCGGCCGGAATGCGGTTGGTGTAGAGCAGGGCTTCCTGGTGGCTGCCGCTGTTCTGAAAAATCCGGGCCAGGTAGAGATAGGCCCGGGGGAGTTCGGGGGAATCGTAGTTGCGGATGACGAAGCCCCGCAGCAGGGACAGGGCTTCCTGCTGGTCGCCGCTGTGATATTTATCGATGCCGAGCTGCAGGGCGGGGTCGGCGATCAGGTTCGCCGCGCCGGCCGCAGGGATGTGCGACAGGGTGCTGCCGAAAAGCAGGCACAGGATAACCAACCAGCTGCCGAACGTTTTTCCCATGCGTCCCTCCATACTGCGACCGAATCAGTCGAACAGATTTTTGACCTTGTCGAAAAAGCTTTTGCCCATCGGGTGAACGTCTTCGCCGCTTTCCCGGGCGAATTCATCGAGCAGTTCCTTCTGCCGGGCGGTCAGATGGGTCGGTGTCTCGACCCGCAGCACGACCAGTTGGTCGCCGCGACCGTATCCCTGCAGGTGGGGGATGCCTTTGCCGGAGAGGTTGAGCACCTTGCCTGACTGGGTGCCGGCCGGGACCTTGATTTTCAGCTTGCCGTCGAGGGTCGGTACCTCGATTTCGCAGCCGAGGGCGGCCTGGACAAAGGAGATCGGTGTTTCGCAGATGACGTCCTGTCCTTCGCGCTTGAAAATCGGGTGATCCTTGACCGTGATAACCACGTACAGGTCGCCCGGAGGGCCTCCCTGGACGCCGAGGTCCCCTTCGCTGCTGAGCTTGAGCCGGTTGCCCGTTTCGACCCCGGCGGGAATCTTCAGGGCGAGGGTCTTCTTGGCCTTGGTCTTGCCGGTGCCGCGGCATTCGGGGCAGGGGCTTTCGATCACCTGGCCCTCCCCGGCGCATTCGGGACAGGGGCGGGTTAAGGAAAAAAAGCCCTGTTGGTAGCGGACTTGTCCGGCGCCCTGGCAGGTTGCGCAGGTTTTCGGGCTGGTCCCCTTGGCGGCTCCCGAACCGCTGCATTCTTCGCAGCGCTGATGCCGGGGGATCTGCACTTTGGTTTCCATGCCGAAAGCGGCTTCTTCGAAGGAGATGCTCAGGTTGTAGCGCAGGTCGTCGCCACGTCGACCGCGGCCGCGCCGGCTTCCCCCGCCACCAAAAATATCACCGAAAATATCGCCGAAGATGTCTTCGAAGGGGCTGCCACCGCCGAAACCTCCCGAAGAAAAACCGCCGCCGTTGCCGAGTCCGGCATGGCCGAACTGGTCGTAGGTGGCGCGCTTCTGGCCATCGGAGAGGACGGCATAGGCTTCAGAAAGCTCCTTGAAGCGCTCTTCGGCTTCTTTGTTGCCCGGGTTTTTGTCCGGGTGATGCTGGAGGGCCAGTTTTCGGTAGGCCTTCTTGATCTCGGTTTCGCTGGCGTTGCGGTTGACTCCCAGCACCTCGTAGTAGTCTTGTTTGCCGTTGGCCAAGGGTCGATCTCGTTTCTTCGTTAGAATGCTTGTAGGGGCACGGCGGACCGTGCCCCTACCGGGTCGTGGAAAAAAAAGCGTTTCCGCTTACTTTTTGTCTTCGTCGACTTCTTCGAATTCAGCGTCGACTACGTTTTCGTCACCTTCACTGGTGCCGCCACCCTCGGCGGCTTCGCCTTCGGTGGCCCCTTCGGCCTGGGCCTTGGCGTACATGGCTTCAGCCAGTTTGTGCGAGGCCTGGGCCAGGGCTTCGGTCTTCTTCTGCATGTCTTCGGCGTCTTCGCCTTCCATGGCCTTCTTGAGCTCTTCGAGGGCGCTGTTAATGTTGCCCTTGGTTTCCTCGTCGATTTTGTCACTGTGCTCGACCAGCGACTTCTCGGTCGTGTAGACCAGGCTGTCGGCCTGGTTGCGGGCCTCGATCAGCTCACGCTTCTTTTTGTCCTCGCCGGAGTGGGATTCGGCATCCTTGACCATCTTGTCGATCTCTTCGTCGGAGAGGCCGGAGGAAGCGGTGATGCGGATCGACTGCTCCTTGCCGGTACCGAGATCCTTGGCGGATACGTGCAGGATGCCGTTGGCGTCGATGTCGAAGGTGACGTCGATCTGCGGCACACCGCGGGGTGCCGCGGGGATGCCGACCAGTTCGAAGCGGCCGATGGTTTTGTTGTCGGGGGCCATTTCCCGCTCGCCCTGCAGTACATGCACCGACACGGCCGGCTGGTTGTCGGCGGCGGTGGAGAAGGTCTGGCTCTTCTTGCAGGGGATGGTGGTGTTTTTCTCGATCAGCTTGGTCATGATGCCGCCGAGGGTCTCGATGCCGAGGGAAAGAGGGGTGACGTCGAGCAGCAGCACGTCCTTGACCTCGCCCTTGAGCACGCCGCCCTGAATCGCCGCGCCGATGGCGACCACTTCGTCGGGGTTGACCCCCTTGTTGGGCACCTTGCCGAAGATTTCCTGAACCCGTTTCTGTACCGCCGGCATGCGGGTCATGCCGCCGACCAGGATGATTTCGTCGAGGTCCGAGGCCGACAGGCCGGCATCTTTAATCGCGGTTTTGCAGGGTGCGACCAGCTGGTTGAGCAGGTCTTCGCAGAGGCTCTCGAGCTTGGCCCGGGTCAGCTTGATCATCAGGTGCTTGGGCCCGGAGGCGTCGGCGGTGATGAAGGGCAGGTTGACCTCGGTTTCCATCGAACTGGACAGTTCGCACTTGGCCTTTTCTGCGGATTCCTTGAGGCGCTGCAGGGCCATCTTGTCGCTACGCAGGTCGATACCCTGCTCTTTTTTGAACTCGTCGGCGACATAGTCGATGATGCGCTGGTCGAAATCTTCGCCGCCGAGGAAGGTGTCCCCGTTGGTCGACTTGACTTCAAAGACGCCGTCGCCGAGTTCGAGCACCGAGACGTCGAAGGTGCCGCCGCCGAGGTCGAACACGGCGATTTTTTCTTCGGTTTTCTTATCCAGGCCATAGGCCAGCGAGGCGGCGGTCGGCTCGTTGATGATGCGCAGCACGTTAAGACCGGAGATCTTGCCGGCATCCTTGGTGGCCTGGCGCTGGGAGTCGTTGAAGTAGGCCGGTACGGTGATGACCGCGTCGGTGACTTCTTCGCCGAGGTAATCTTCGGCGGTCTGCTTCATTTTTTGCAAGATCATGGCCGAGACTTCCTGCGGGCTGTAACTTTTACCCCGGGCCTCGATCCAGGCGTCGCCGTTGTCGGCCTGCAGGATCTTGAAGGGGCTGATTTTGATGTCCTTGCGGACCGCATCCGAGTCGAACTTGCGACCGATCAGTCGCTTGATGGCGTACAGGGTGTTTTCCGGGT
>JAQYWA010000363.1 GCA_030145265.1 Desulfuromonas sp.
CCGCCTGCCCCGCTTACCGAGTCTGCATGAAGCAGTGTCTGTCCATCGCCGACACCGTCAGCCAACTGGTCCAGAACGGCACCCTGCCAGAAATCAACTCCGATAGTGATCCAGAACCAACAGGCAGCACCCCCCTGAAAAAACTCTCTCAGGCCAAACCGGCCCGCGGAGGGCTGAAGGTCATCAAGTAATCCGACCTTATTGCACGATAGCCCCTTATCTGTTGCCGCAAAGGAAACGTTGACTTTGCTTGCACGCTGTGATAACCAAGCATACCGACATTTACAGGAGCCTGACCTGATGTTTATGAACCAGAAAAAAACAGCCTCCGCAACAACCGCAGCGCGAGCGTGCTTCGCGGCCGCCGCAGCCGTTAGCCTGGCCTCTGCCTGTTGCCTGGAGGGTTGTCCATAACTCTGCACACAACAGAATCACCGAGGCCATGGGTACAGCATCCATGGCCTTTTTGTATATCTGAAGGGACCAACCCGCCACTGCGGCAGATTTTTCAATCCTCAACGGGGAGCTCAGCATGCGCAACAACATCGTCCATATCGGAGCGGGGGAACTGATTTACGAAATACGGGCCATTGTCGAGATTGCCGAAAAGCTCAATAAACTCGGCATCAAAACCAACATGGAAAACATCGGCGACCCGGTGGCCAAGGGAGAAAAAATCCCCACCTGGATAAAAAAAATCGTCGCCGAGCTGGCCATGAAGGACTGCTCCTACGGCTACTGCGCTACCCGGGGTGTGCTGGAAACCCGTGAATTTCTCGCCGACCAGACCAACAAACGGGGCAAGACCCAAATCACTGCCGAAGACATCCTGTTTTTCAACGGCCTCGGCGATGCCATCCAGAAGGTCTACGGCTATTTGCGCCGCGAAGCCCGGGTCATCGGCCCTTCGCCCACCTACTCCACCCACTCCTCAGGCGAAGCCTCGCACGCCGGCCAGAAGCCGGTTTCCTACCGGCTCAACCCGGACAACAACTGGTATCCCGACCTTGACGACCTGCGCTTGTCGGTCAAATACAACCCGGCCATTTCCGGCATTCTGATCATCAATCCCGACAACCCCACCGGGGCCGTCTACCCGGAGCGGATCCTGCGCGAGATGATCGCCATCGCCAAGGAATACGACCTCTTCATCATCTGCGACGAAGTTTACCTCAACATCGTCTATAACGGCGAATCGACCAAGCCGATCTCCGACCTGATCGGCGACGTACCGGCCATCGCCCTGAAGGGGATCAGCAAAGAAGTTCCCTGGCCCGGTGCCCGCTGCGGCTGGATCGAAGTCTACAACGCCGACAAGGACCCGATTTTCAAGCAGTACGTTTCGTGTATTCTCAACGCCAAGATGGTAGAGGTCTGTTCCACCACCCTGCCGCAAAAGGCGATCCCGGCATTGCTCAGCCACCCCGAGTACCCAAAATATCTCGAAGAGCGCAAAAGCCGCTATGAACACTATTCGAATATTGCCTACGACCTGCTCAAAAACGTTTCGGGGATCAAGGTCAACCGGACCAACGGCGCCTTCTACATGGCTGTGGCGTTCACCAAAGGACAACTCACTCACTCCCAGAGCCTGCCGATAGAAAACCGGGAAGTCCAGCAACTGGTGGACAGCCTGGTCAACCAACCCGGGGTCTCGCTGGACAAGCGGTTTGTTTATTATCTGCTGGCATCCACCGGCATTTGCGTGGTGCCCTTGACGTCCTTCTGCACCACCGAACAGGGCTTCCGCATCACCCTGCTGGAACGGGACGAGCAGGAATTCACCAAGATCTTCGAAACTATCGCCGCCAACATTACGGCCTACCTTAATTCCTGATCACCGCTGGCAAGAAAGGCCGGTCAACTTGACCGGCCTTTTTCATTCAGATGGAGAAGTGATAAACTTACCGCATGTCCACCCTAATAAATACACCCATGCAGCGATCTATCGAATCGATCCAGGATCTGGTCGATTATTTGTCCCGGGGAGCGCGTCCCGAAAGCCAGTGGGGCATCGGCGTCGAGATGGAAAAACTGGTCCTCGATGCTAAAACGGGAGAAGCAGCCCATTATTCGCAGATCGAAAAACTACTTCAGCGGCTTGAAGTTTCAACGGCCTGGGAGGGCATTGAAGAGAATGGTCACCTGATCGGCCTGCAAGGACCCTCTTCGTCCATCACCCTGGAGCCGGGTGGACAACTTGAACTGTCCGGCGAACTCTGCGCCGACCTGCATTGCTGCAGCCGCGGTTATCAGCGCTATATTTATGACATCATCGAAGCCGGCCATGAACTCGGCCTGATGTTCCTCGGCCTCGGCGTCCAGCCCTTTACCCCCCTGGAAAAAATCGACTGGCTGCCCAAATCTCGCTATGCCATCATGGGGCCCTACATGCTGCGTACTGGCGACATGGGACAGCGGATGATGAAGCAGAGTGCCGGCGTGCAGGTTAACCTCGACTTTTCCGACGAGGCCGACTGCCTGACCAAAATGCGCCTGGCCATGGCGCTGTCCCCCCTGCTCTATGCCCTGTTTGCCAATTCTCCGATCATGGAGGATCG
>JAQYWA010000364.1 GCA_030145265.1 Desulfuromonas sp.
CTTCCGGAGCGCAGGCCAGAACCTGTACGGCGATCGCCTGGCGATCCGGATTGAAAAAGAGACTGGGTATGCCCTCTGCGGCCACCTCGGCGCGCACCTTGGCATCCTCGAGCATCAGCCGCAACAGCAACTCCTGGGCCTTGCCTTCTTTCGACATCACCGGCGCCGGCCGCCGCTGAGGCACAGGGGCCTGCGGAGTCGGGCGCTGGGGCTGAGCCGGCGGGGCGGCCGACTTCTGTTGCAGCAGGTTCAGCTCCAGCCCGGTGCGCCGGGCCAGGCTCTGCAGGTAGAGGCTACGCTCGATCTCGCTCGGCACCAGCATCAGTCGGCCCACGATCTCTTCGGCCGCCCGGGCCCGCCCCTCGATACTGTCGCCATGGGCAGCCAGTTCGGCATCCATGTAGACCTCGAGCACCGGTCGAGCTTGCTGCAGGCGCCCGGCAAAGACCTCGGCCCCCTGCTTGAGGACAAAGGAGTCAGGGTCATCGCCGGCGTCGAGCTCGACCACGGCCACCGACACCCCCAGCGGCAGCAGCACATCCATGGCCCGGAAGGTCGCCTTCTGCCCGGCCTTGTCCTGATCGAACAGTAGCAGCACCTTTTTCGCGTAGCGCTGCAGCAGGCGCCCGTGTTCTTCAGTCAGCGCCGTGCCGCAAGTCGCCACGGCATTGGCGAATCCGGCCCGGTGCAGGGCCATCTGGTCGAAATACCCCTCGACCACGATCACCTCGTCACTGCGGCGCATCTCCTCGCGGGCCTGGGCCAAGCCGTACAGAATGCGCCCCTTGTGATAGATGGGCGATTCCGACGAATTGATATACTTGGGCAACGAATCATCCAGCACCCGCCCACCGAAGGCCGCCACCTTGCCGCTCAAATCGAGAATCGGAAAGAGCAGCCGGTTGCGGAACAGATCGTAATCGCCGCGCCCGTCCTTGCCCGGCCGGGTCAGTCCCAGCTCCCTCGCCCACTGCGGATCGAAGCCCTTTTGCGCCAAATGCTCGGTCAATGCCTCCCAGCGCCCCGGCGCGAAACCCAGCCGGAAGGTGCGGGCGGTGTCGCCATCATAGCCCCGCTCGCGCAGGTAGTGGCGGGCGGCAGCGCCCTCCTTGTCTTCAAGCAGCACCTGGTGATAAAAATCGCAGGCGACCTCATTGACCCGCACCAGCCGTTCGCGCTCTTCACGCCGCTGCTGTTCGGCCGGGCTCAGGGTTTCTTCCTCGATGCTGATCCCGACCCGTTCGCCGAGCCGGCGAACCGCCTCGGGAAAGGCCAGCCCCTCCATCTTCATGAGAAAAGAAAAGACGTTGCCGCCGACCCCGCAACCGAAGCAATGAAAGATCTGCCGGGTTGCATTAACGTTGAAGGACGGTGTCTTCTCCCCGTGAAAAGGACATAGCCCCTGGTGATTAGCGCCCGAACGTTTGAGGGGAAGATACGAGGAGACCACCTCGACGATATCGATCCGCTCACGGATTTCGCGGATAGTATCCTCCGGTATGCGTCCCGTCATTCGTCCCTCAATTCGACGATAGTTACGTTGTCCCCGCCCTGGGCCACGTCGGCAGCGTGAAACGCCTTGACCTCGCGGTGAGCGGCCATGAAGTCACGCACCATGCGTCTCAGAATCCCTTCGCCGGCGCCATGCACCACCTCAAGCTGGCGCTGGTGATGAATCAAGGCGTCATCGACAAACCGGTCAAGCAGCAGCAGGGCATCCTCGGCCCGCTTGCCGACCAGCATCAACTTGGGGGTAAACCCCTCGCGCTCGATATGACTTTGTACTTTACCGCCCCCGCCGCGCTTGGCAAACCGACGCGGGGCAAAGGCCTCAAGCTGAGTCAGCGGAAGCCTTAGTTTCTTGCCCTTGATCGACAGCTCGATTTCGTCGCCGCAGAGCCGGACCACTTCGGCCTCGGTATTCAGGGCCGGCACCCGCAGCAGTTCGCCGACCTTTACTTCGGTGGGCGCCTTTCCCTTGCGCACCGGGTCGGGGCGTAACTCAACCAGCGTTTCGCGTACCCCGCGAAGTTCGGCGGTCAACCGGGCCTGCTCTTTGACGTCGACTTGTTCATAGCGGGCCTCTTTCAGCACCGCCTTGAGACGCTGCTCGGCCTCCCGCACCAACTGTTCACCACGGCGGGTCGCTTTGGCGAGAATCCCGCGCTTCTGCTCTTCCAGCTCCTGCAGCAGCAATCGGCGCTTCTCCCGCTCCTGCTCGGCTCGGCGCTTGAGGCTGGCCGCCTCGGTCAGGTCGCGGTCGAGATCCCGACGCAGCCGGTTGAGTTCCTCGAGCAATTCCAGCCCTTCGCGCTCCCCCTGCCCCAGATAACTGGCGGCCTGCTCCAGTACGTCCTCGGCAATACCGAGCCGGCGGGCGATGGTGAAGGCGTTGCTCGCCCCCGGGATGCCGTAATGCAGCCGGTAGGTCGGCGCCAGGGTGGTGCGATCGAACTCGACGGCGGCGTTTTCGACCCCCTGCTGCAGATGGGCGTACCCCTTGACCAGGTTCAGGTGGGTGGTCACCACGGTCCGGGCCCCACGCCGACGCAGGCTGTCG
>JAQYWA010000365.1 GCA_030145265.1 Desulfuromonas sp.
ACCTAATCAGTCAACGCAAATCTGCTTCGCCTCAAAAAAAATTCCGTTCATGGCATGGACAATGCTAATTAGCCTAGCCAAGAACAAACACAACGGAGCCAACCACGACCAGCTCGTCCACAGAGGTGATTCAATGACATCAACCGCCATCATCTTCGACAAATCACCAACCCGCCGAAGGGAACTTGCTCGCCTGGTCACCGCGACCGGCATCTTCGGTCGTCTGGCACTATGCGCCAGCAACCGTGAGACCCTTAACCGTCTTGACGGATCCCCGGTGGATATAATTTTTTACGGCACCAAACGGGTTTCGAAAAAAGGTATGTCTTGGCTGCGCAGCCTCAGCAGCAAAGAAAACTGGATGGATATCCCAGTGCTGGTCTTTGCCGGCACAGAAAAGGAGGACGACCGTATCCTGGGGATCGAATCGGGCGCCAGCGACTGCTTCTCCTTTGAAACCCCGAAACGGGAACTGCTGGCCCGCATCCACCGATTTCTGGCCAGCAAGAAGCGCCTTGAAGAACTGCGCGAAGTCAACCAACGCCTGGCGCAAATGACCATCACCGACCCGCTGACCGGAGTCGGCAACCGCCGCCACTTCGATGAAACTCTGTTGTCGGAACTCAAGCGCAACAACCGCTCCCGCAACCCCTTCTCACTGCTGATGGTCGACATCGACTATTTCAAGAAGGTCAACGACACCGTCGGCCACCAGGGCGGAGATGAACTGCTCAAGAACGTTGCCAGCGTACTGCACGGCAGCATCCGCACCTACGACACCGTCTGCCGCTTCGGCGGCGAAGAATTCGCCATCATCATGCCCGGCACCTCGGCAACCCATGCCTATGCCATTGCTGAACGAATCCGCTGCGAAGTCGCCGCCATCAACCGCAACCGCACCTTGGGCGACTTTCCCCTGACCGTCAGCATCGGCATGCGCTGCATCCGCGGCCCGGAGTACATAGAAGCAGGCCGCATTGTCGCCGACGTCGACCAGGCCCTGTACCGGGCCAAGAATAACGGACGCAACCGCACCGAAGTCTACACGCCGACCGAAGAGTTCACTTTCACCCCGACCCAGGCACCGCACTTCGCCTCCCTCACCCAGGCCATTTCCATGTAAGATCAGAGAAACAAGCCCCGACAAAAAAACCCCGGTCTTTCGACCGGGGTTTTTTCATGCGTTGGAAGCCTTAGGGCAGCCACTACATCCGGCTGATCCAGCCGAAGGACAGGCCGCCGGGGCCTTGGTTGCGGAATAACCCTGCTGATACCAGCCGCCCCCCTTAAGGGCAAAACCAGCCTGCGAGATCAGTTTCTTGACTGAACCGCCGCAGGAAGTGCATTCAGTCAGCGGGGCATCAGAAAATTTCTGGCGAGCTTCAAACACCAGCCCGCAAGCGTCACATTGATATTCGTACATCGGCATTGCTCAAACCTCCGGAATAAATTACGTCGATAATCTAGTTATTTCCTCCCCGTTTGTCAAGCATGATGCTTTCGCAAAGATCTGGAGATGGCCAAGGAAGAAGTATGACATCCCAGAAAACGGTCCGGACTGCCATTCACCATAACCACACTCCACCCAAGCCCCCCCCCAACAAAACCATGTTATACATGCCATTCGCTCAGCAATAGAAACGACCAATAACCCCCTGATCATCGGCGCGACCCGCGGGGTCATCGGTATCATCGTCGGCACCATCTCCCTCACCGACATTGGCTCAAGTTCTCCGACATCATCATCTCCCTGGCCGGTAGCAACCTGTTGGCAGCGATCCTCCTCGTCGCCCTCGCCTCTCTGATCCTCGGCATGGGGGTGCCAACCCCTGGTAGACCGGCTGGACCTCCCTCAAGCTTGCCAAGCTCCTCTACGTCATGCCAATTCCCTTCGCCTTCACACCGGCGATCCTCTTCCAGGGGAAGACGGTAAGCATCCCGGTGAACTTCGAGAGCGACATGCCCTTTGCCCAGATTCTCAAGGTCAACGTCGAGGAGGGGCAACCCTTCTCCGCCGGTGACGTCATCGCCGAGCTGATGGTCGATAACAAGATCCTCAAGATCGAAACGCCCTCCTCCGGCAATGCCATCAGCATCAGGGCCGCGGCCGGTGGGCTGATTAACAGCGGCAACACCCTGATCGAAGGGGAGATTCCGGCAAGCGCCGGCCAGATCTTCTCCTCGTTGTTCTCCGCCGTTCTCGGCACCATCGCCTTCTCGGCGCCGACGAGGCTTTTCTGGATCCGCTGCACCACCATCCCAGAATGGCTGATCCTGGCCGCGGCGACGGTTCTCCTCTACTGGCCGACCTTCATTACCGACGGGATCGACATCGCCCTGGTGACCCGTGTCTGGTTCATGCAAAAACGATCAATGGGAGAGGCGCCCCTGGCACCTGCAACCTGAACCTGAACGACAACCGGAGGCATCGATGAAAACGATCCGCACCGGCATCGAGCACGTCATCGTCGGCAGCACCGCTAAACGGGTCGTACGCCACTCAAAGATATCGGTGCTGACGGTACGGCAAACAACTTAAACTGCAATAACAC
>JAQYWA010000366.1 GCA_030145265.1 Desulfuromonas sp.
ACCCACAAGACTCTGCGTGGCCCCCGCGGTGGGATGATCCTCTGCCGCGAGGAGTTTGCGAAAAAGATCAACAGCAACATTTTCCCCGGCATCCAGGGGGGGCCGCTGATGCACGTTATCGCCGCTAAGGCGGTGGCGTTCAAGGAGGCGCTCACTCCCGAGTTTAAAGACTACGCCGGCCAGGTGGTCAAAAATGCCAATGCCCTGGCAGCAGGCCTGGTCAAGCGCGGTTTCAACCTGGTGTCCGGCGGCACTGACAATCACCTGATGCTGGTCGATCTGTCCGGGACCGAGATCACCGGTAAGGTGGCCGAAGCGACTCTGGAGGAGGCCGGGATCACGGTGAACAAGAACGCGGTTCCCTTCGACACCCGTTCGCCGTTCGTTACCAGCGGTTTCCGTATCGGCACCCCGGCGACCACTACCCGCGGCCTCAAGGAAGCGGAAATGGAAATGGTTGCCGGCTGGATCGATCGGGCTCTGCAGAACGTCGGCAACGAAACCGAACTTGCCGCCATTCGCACTGAGGTCAAGCAGCTCTGCAAGAAGTTCCCTCTCTACGCCCATCGTCTGGTCTAGATGGATCGGCCGTCCTGGGAAGAATATTTTATGGAAATCGCCCAACTGGTGGCCAGACGCTCCTCGTGTCTGCGCCGCCAGGTGGGTGCCGTGATGGTCAAGGGAAAAAATATCCTGGCTACCGGTTACAACGGAACGCCATCGGGTATTACTCACTGTGACCAGGCCGGTTGTCTGCGTCAGCAGCTCAACGTCCCCTCCGGCGAACGTCATGAACTCTGCCGAGGCCTGCACGCCGAACAGAACGCCATCATTCAGGCGGCCAAGCACGGTATCAATATCGCCGGCGCCACTCTCTACTGCACCAACTCGCCCTGTATCATCTGCTCCAAAATGCTGATCAATGCCGGCATCCATAAGATTATTTACCGGGAGGGCTATCCGGACCTGCTTTCCATGGAAATGCTGGAGGAATCCGGAGTCGAGGTGATGGAATTCAGTCAGGTTGCCCCTAGGGCTAAGGGAGAGCAAGGATGAAATGTCCGTTTTGTGCCTATCACGATACCAAGGTGGTCGATTCACGGCTCGGTCGGGAAGGGAACAATATCCGCCGTCGCCGTGAATGTATCTCCTGTGAAAAACGGTTCACAACTTACGAGCGGGTTGAGGAAACGCTGCCGCTGGTGATCAAGAAGGACGGCCGCCGCGAGGCTTTCGACCGCACCAAGATTCTTGCCGGCATGCAGCGGGCCTGCGAAAAACGCCCGATCTCCATCGCCACTATCGAAAAAGAGATCGATCGGCTCGAGCTTTCGCTGCAGGAATGCGGGGAAAAGGAGATCGATTCGAGTCGGATTGGCGAGTCGGTGATGAATGCCCTGCATGGGCTCGACGAAGTCGCCTACGTGCGCTTCGCTTCGGTTTACCGGCAGTTCCGTGATATCAACGAGTTCATGTCCGAACTGACCGATATCCTGGCCAAGGGCGGCGGAAAATCCTCGTCGTAAGCGTTTCACCTTCGATTCATCCCATGTCGAATTTCCCCATTTTTTGATTATTCGAGGTTTTCGTGCCTTCAGCCGCCGAATATATGGATCGCGCTTTGGCCCTGGCTCGCAAGGGTGAGGGACGGACTCGGCCCAACCCGGCGGTCGGCGCGGTCATTGTCGCTGACGGCCAGGTGGTCGGTGAAGGCTATCATCCCGAGGCGGGACAGCCCCACGCCGAAATTTTCGCTCTGCGCCAAGCTGGCGCTCTGGCTCGCGGCGCCGATCTCTATGTGACCCTCGAACCCTGCAGTCATCATGGCCGCACCGGCCCCTGTGCCGACGCCGTGATTGCGGCCGGCATCGCCCGGGTCTTCGTGGGCGCCGGCGATCCCAACCCGCAAGTTTACGGACGCGGGATTGACCGTCTGCGAGCGGCCGGCATTGAGGTCCAGGCCGGTATTCGCGAGGTGGAGTGCCTGCGGCTGATCGCACCGTTCGTCAGGCACGTCACCACCGGTCTGCCGCTGGTGACGCTCAAAACGGCGGTGACCCTTGATGGCAAGACCGCCACCGCAACGGGGGATTCCCAGTGGATTTCCGGACCGGCCAGCCGCCTGCATGTACATCGCTTGCGCGATCGGGTCGATGCCATCCTGGTCGGCATCGGTACCGTGCTACACGACGATCCGCAATTGACCACCCGGCTTCCCGAAGGAGGGCGCAACCCTTTGCGTGTGGTGGTCGATTCGCAACTGCGGATTCCTGACCATGCCAAACTCCTGGATGACCTGGCCGCTGCCGCAACGCTGATTGCGACGACTTCCCGTGCCAGTGCGCAGAAGATCGAACAGCTGCGGCGACAGGGTGTTGAGGTGCTGGTGCTCGATGGCCAGGACGGGCGGGTTGGTCTGCCGGAATTGCTGCACCGGCTCGGCCAGCGGGGGATTCAGCACCTGCTCCTCGAAGGGGGGAGCGGCCTGAATGACGCCATGCTGCAGGCGGAATTGATCGACCGGCTGATGGTCTTCGTCG
>JAQYWA010000367.1 GCA_030145265.1 Desulfuromonas sp.
CTCTACCGGGTGGAGAATTCCCGCAACCGTCACACCGGCGGAGCCGGGCTCGGCCTGTCGATCTGCCGCAACATCGTCGAGGGACACGAAGGAACAATCAGCGCCCGCCCCGCGCCGCAGGGAGGGTTGTGGATCACCATCCGGCTGCCCATCGCGAGGAGCGCCCCATGAGCGGAAAAATCCTGATCGTCGAAGATGAACTGAAGCTGGCCGAACTGCTGGGAGATTACCTGCGCCAAGGAGGCTTCGAGCCGCTCCACGTCGCCGACGGCCTCGATGCGGTGCCGACGGTGCGCGATGAGAAGCCCGACCTGGTGCTGCTCGACCTGATGCTGCCGGGCAAAGACGGCATGGACATCTGCAAAGAGGTCCGCAGCTTTTCCAGCGTGCCGATCATCATGATCACGGCCCGGGTCGAAGAAATCGACCGCCTGCTCGGCCTCGAACTCGGCGCCGACGATTACATCTGCAAACCGTACAGCCCCCGCGAGGTAGTAGCCCGGGTCAAGGCGGTGCTGCGGCGGAGCGGCGCCGCCGCCATTCAGGACCAGGGACTGACCCTCGACGAGGCCCGCTACAGCGCCACCCTGCGCGGCGTCTCACTCGACCTGACCGCCGTCGAGTTCAAACTGCTGCAGATCCTTGTCGCCAGCCCCGGGCGTATCTTCTCGCGCAGCCAATTGATGGACCGCATCTACCCGGATGAACGGATCGTCAACGACCGCACCATCGACAGCCACATCAAAAAACTGCGTAAAAAAATCGCCGCCAGCGCCCCCGGCGAAGAGCTGATCCACTCGGTCTACAGCGTCGGCTACAAGTACGAGGTGGAGTAACTCCCGTAACCCCGGAAACTCCAAGGGCATCCAAGTGCAATAACGATGTGCTTTTTTCCTTCGAAGAGGTAGACGCCGGCGCTAAAGATTACGTACAATAGGGCGGCTTGGCCATTTTCGACACGGTGTCCCACTTGCCTTATTGTTGATGCGCCGATGAAACCACAATACAAATACTGGATCTTCCTGATTGCCATCGCCAACGTGGTTTTCGGCGTGATCTGAGCCGCCCTGTTCGGGTCCTGGTTCTCCCTGGCGCCCGATGAGCAGATCTACGTCAAGGGGCTGCTGGATAAGATCCTCCCCTTTCCCATGCTCGGCTCGATCATACTGGTCACCGCCATCGGCGGCCTGGTCAGTATGCTTTTCTACTACTACATCATCCCCATCCTGCAGCTGGCCGAAAAAACCCGGCTCATCGCCACGGTCAATCCCGACTACCGGATCTTTCCGAAGGGCGGCCGCGAGGTCGTCTACCTGACCGGCATCATCAACGACTACGCCGACACCTTTCAGAAACTGAAAAACGAGGTTGACGAAAGAATCCGTGCCGCGCAGGACGAGGTCGACGAGGAACGCAACCGGCTGGCGGCCCTGATGTCCGAGCTGCCCAACGGGGTGCTGGTCTGCAACAACGACGGCCTGATCCTGCTCTACAACCAGCAGGCGCAGAACCTGCTGCAGACGGATGAGATCCAGAATGGCGAACAGAAACCGGCTGGCATCATCGGCCTGGGGCGCTCGGTGTTCGGACTACTGCAGCGCGAACCGATCATCCACGCCTTCGAACTGCTGCAGCAGACGGTCAACCGCGAACAGACCATGTCGACCCTCGGCTTCATGATGACCCTCGGCGACGGCACCTGCCTGCGGCTCAACATGGCCCTGGTACTCAGCCACCGCAGTGACGAAAAATAGATTTCCGGATTCGTCCTGGCCCTCGAAGACATGACCCCGCAGATCGAGGCCGACAGCCGCCGCGATATGTTGATCCAGACCATGACCGAGGCCTTTCAGGACGGCATCAGCAACATCCGCCGCTCGATCTCGACCATCCTCAGCCGGCCCGGGATGGACGACCTCGGCAAACGCCCGCTGCGCAAACTGACCTACGTAGTGTTCGACACCGAAACCACCGGCCTGCACCCCTCGCAGGGGGATGAGATCATCCAGCTCGGCGCCATCCGCATCGTCAACGGCCGCATGCTGCGGGAGGAAATCATCGACCAGCTGGTCGATCCAAGGCGCAGCGTCCCCCCCGAATCGGTGGCCATCCACGGCATCGACCCCGCGCGCCTGGTCGGTCAGCCGATCATCGACCAGGTGCTGCCGCATTTCCATAAGTTCGCCGAAGGGGCGGTGCTGGTCGCCCACAATGCCGCTTTCGACATGCGCTTACTACAGCTGAAGGAGCGCCGCACCGGCCTGCGCTTCGACAACCCGGTGCTCGACACCATGCTGCTGTCGTCCATCGTCCGCCCCAACCAACGGGATCACTCGGTCGACGCCATCGCCGAAATGCTCAACCTGACCATTCACGGCCGCCACACCGCCCTAGGAGGCTGTCGGACTTCACATAAACCGACTGCAAAATCGACTGATCGGCCCATATCTCCGACGATTTTCGACAAATAGCCCTGCTATTAGCTCTCAACTCCTCGAAAATCTGGTCTCGACCATCCGATTTTTCGTTTCGGC
>JAQYWA010000019.1 GCA_030145265.1 Desulfuromonas sp.
TCATCCGTGCGGCGACGCGGTATTGCAGATCGTTGCCCGTGCCCTGAATCAGACAACCCGCTGCTCAGACGTGGTTTGCCGTTACGGTGGTGAAGAGTTCGCCATCATTCTTCCAGACACTTCAGTGTCCAATGCCTACACCATTGCCGAAAAGGTTCGCCGGGTCATTCAGTCCTTGCATCCAGTTTATCAGCAGGAATCCATTTCGCTTACCGCCAGTATCGGCATCAGCGGGACCCGGGAGTTCGGGGTTCAGGCCCGCGATCTGGTTCGAGACGCTGACAAAGCCCTTTATCTGAGCAAGCGGAGAGGACGCAATCGCTCGGAAATCTTCCGACCCACGCCGCTGGTCCGCGAATATCCCAACTACCCCCAGGCAGTCATCGGTTTTGCCTGAAAAATACCGGCTTTCGATAGCGGGGTCGCCTTGGATTGTGTCATGTCTCCGGGATTCACTTTTTTTGCGGCGCTCCTGGCAATGAGGTGTTGCCACTGTCGATAGAGCCCGAGTTAGCAGCCTTTGGCGCTCCGTCGTCAGTGCTAAAATGGTTGCTTACGGTTGCAGCCTGAAAATATCGCGATAGTATGGTATTTCGTTGCAGCGGGCAGTCTAAAGACCGATTTTCGGGGGTGTGAAGCAATGATCCAGGCTCAGGCGTTGGTTGATTACGAGAAGTTTCACTGCGCCAAGGTGGCGGTTTTTATCGATACCAGCAATACCAGGCGCACGGCGGACATGATCGATACGCACGGCCCGGCGATCCAACGGATCGCCGAACTGTTCGCGGCCAGGGTTCTGCTGGTGGACCAGAAGAGGCTGCAGCCAGAGATGATCATCGACGAGGGGATTGCCGATGCCTGGGTGCTGATCGTGGCCGAAGGGCACAACCGGGCGATGACGACCAAAAAAAATCCACAACGGATCAACGTCGACAGTGAAAGCGACTGGGAACGTCACGCCTTTCTTGAGATTCTCCGGCAAATCAAGGAATCGACCGCGATTATTGAAGATGTCTGCGGTTACTATCAGCGTTTTTCGATGCCGATTGAGAAATCCCCCCTGTTGCCTTCGCATCCCGGCCCCAACTGAGCATTTAATTGTGCATGAGGGGTAGTGGGCAATTCATGAATTGCCCTACAGTTCCAGCAGCATCTCCTCCGGTTCTTCAACCAGGGTCTTGACACGCATCAGGAACTCGACCGCCTGACGACCGTCGACCAACCGATGGTCGTAGCTGAGGGCCAGGTTCATCATCGGTCTGATCACCACTTCTCCTTCACGAACCACCGGTCGCTGCTGGATGGCGTGCATGCCGAGGATGGCGCTCTGCGGCGGGTTCAGCAACGGGGTGCTGAGGAGCGAGCCGTAGGTCCCGCCGTTACTGATCGAAAAAGTTCCCCCTTCCAAATCCGATAGCTCAATGCGGCTGTTTGCTGCCCGTTCGGCGAAATCGCTGATGGATTTTTCCAGGTCGGCGAAGTCTTTGTGGTCGGCGTCGCGGATCACCGGCACCAGCAGGCCTTTCGCTGCGCCAACGGCGATGCCGATGTCGTAGAAATGCTGGTAGATGATGTCGTTGCCGTCGATACGGGCGTTGACCTCGGGAAAATCCTTCAGCGCCTCGGCGCAGGCTTTGATGAAAAAGGACATGATGCCGAGCTTGACCCCGTGGCGCTCTTTGAAGCTGTCGCGGTGGCGGCTCCGCAGGTCCATGACCCGGCTCAGATCGGCTTCGTTGAAGGTGGTGGCCATGGCGGTCTGCTGGCGGACGGCCAACAGGCGTTCGGCTGTTTTGCGGCGGATCGGGCTCATCGGTTTACGGGTGATGCTTCCCTCGGATTTCGCTGGCGTTGCTGTCGAAGTTGGGGCCGGAGACGGAGACGGCGGGGTGGTGACAACGGCTGGTTTCGCTTCGGCGACCGGCGGAGCCACGGGTTTAGCTGTGGGCTTTACTGCAGGTTTCTTCGCCGCCGGTTTTGGCGGCTTCGCTTCTTTTATGGGCGCGGCAGCGACTGCATCCCCGGCACTTTCGGCCAGGATGGCGATCACCGACCCGACCCGGACCGTTTCTCCCTCGGCCGCCTTGATCGACAGGGTGCCAGCGGTTTCGGCATGAAGCTCCAGGGTGATCTTGTCGGTTTCCACCTCGCAGAGCAGGTCTTCGGTGACGACCTTGTCCCCTTCCTGTTTATGCCACTTGGCGATGGTCGCTTCGTATATCGATTCACCGACCTCGGGAATTTTGATTTCCATAGTGATTGCTCCGCTCAGTTCTGGTTTTTACGGCCAAGTGCCTGGTCAAGAATCGTCTGCTGCTCGTGTTGATGCGTCTTGTGGGAGCCGACGGCTGGTGAGGCCGCCTCGTCCCGGCCGATGTACTGCGGCTCCTGACCGAGGATTTCGGCGAGTTGCGGACGCAGATGGTTCCAGGCCCCGCTGTTCTGCGGTTCTTCCTGAACCCAGGCGAATTTTTCGGCCTTGGTGTAGGGCTTGAGGGTGGCGGTCAGCGTGGCAGCGGCCAGGGGGTAGAGCTGCTCGACCCGCACGAGGGCGATGTTGTCCTGCGGCGCTGTCTCCAGTCGTTCCAGCAGGTCGTAGTAGATCCGGCCGCTGCACAGCAGCACCGAGCGGACTTTTTTCAGGTCGCGGTGAGTGGACAGCACTTCTTCGAAGCGGCCGCCGGCAAAATCGTTCAGCCGGGAGCGGCACAGCGGATGGCGCAGCAGCCCCTTGGGGGTGAAGACGATCAGTGGCCGCCGGAAGGTCTGGCGCACCTGGCGGCGCAGCAGGTGAAAGAGCTGGGCCGGGGTCGACGGGGCGGCGACGATGAGGTTGTGATGGGCGCAGAGCTGCAGGTAGCGTTCGATGCGGGCGCTCGAATGTTCCGGCCCCTGTCCTTCGAACCCGTGCGGGAGGAGCATCACCAAGCCGCTGGCCCGGTCCCACTTAGCGACACTGCTGGCAATGAACTGGTCGATGATGACCTGGGCGCCGTTGGCGAAATCGCCGAACTGGGCTTCCCACAGGGTGAGGGCGTCGGGCGTTTCCAGCGAGTAGCCGTAATCGAAGCCGAGCACCGCCGCTTCCGACAGGAGGCTGTTGTAAATCTGCAATCGTGCGTCGCCTTTGGCCGCGTTGGCGAGGGGAAAGGTCGGCTCTCCGGTCAGGCTGTCGATCGGGGCGGCATGGCGGTGGTTGAAGGTGCCGCGTCGGCAGTCCTGTCCCGATAGCCGGATGCTTGTTCCGTCGTGCAGCAGGCTGGCGAAGGCCAGGGCCTCGCCGCCGCCCCAATCGATGCCGTCGCCGCTTTCGATGGCCTGGCGGCGGTTGTCCATCAGTTTGGCGATTTTCGGATGCGGAGTGAAGTCCGCCGGGAGGGCAGTTGCGATACGCCCGAGCTCGATGAGGGTTTCGGCGGCAACTGCGGTGTCGACCGGGGCATCCGAGGTGTCGCGTTCGATGTTCTCCCACTTTCCCTGGAATCCCTGGTCGACGGTCTTTTCTTCAGAGCTCAGGGCGAGCTCAAAGCAGCTGTTGACCGCGGCCGACATCTCTTTGAACTTTTCCCGACTGAGACCCTCTTGTTCCAGTTGGGCGGCATACAGCTCGTGGACTGACGGCCGGTTGCGGATCGCCTCGTACATCAGCGGCTGGGTGAAAAAGGGTTCGTCCCCCTCGTTGTGACCGTGGCGGCGGTAGCAGATCAGCTCGATTACCACGTCGCGGCCGAATTGCTGCCGATAGTCGAAGGCCAGCTGGATGGTGAACAGGGCCGCCTCGGGGTCTTCGCCGTGAACGTGGAATATCGGCACCGACAGCATCTTGGCCACATCGGTGGCGTAGCGGGTGGAGCGGGCATCGGCCGGTAGGGTGGTGAAACCGATCTGGTTGTTGACCACGACGTGTACGGTCCCCCCGGTCCGGTACCCCTCCAGTTGTGAAAGGTTGAGGGTTTCGGTGACCAGTCCCTGGCCGGCGAAGGCGGCATCGCCGTGCAGCAGCACCGGCAGCACCCGTCCCTGTCCCGTTTCGCCATAGCTGTCCTGGCGGGCCCGGCATTTGCCTTCGACCACCGGGTTGACCGCTTCAAGATGGCTTGGATTGGAGGCCAGGGTCAGGTGAATTCGGTGCCCTTCTTCTGTTTCGATATCGGTGGAAAAACCATTGTGGTACTTGACGTCTCCTTCGCCAACGACGGCATATTCGAGGTTGTCTTCGAACTCGGCGAAAATGGTCGCGTACGGCTTGCGGAACAGGTTGGCCAGTACGTTCAGTCGGCCACGGTGGGGCATGCCGAGGACCAGGTCGGTGATGCCGGCGGCTGCGGCCCGGCCCACCAGGTGATCGAGGAGCGGCATGAGTGTTTCCGCGCCTTCAAGGGAAAAACGTTTCTGGCCAAGGAACTTTTTGTGCAGAAACGCTTCGAACAGTGCCGCCGCGTTTAGTTTCCAGAGGATCCGGGTCTTTTCATCGAAGCTGAAGCTGGGCTGGTTGCGCGCCGGTTCCATCCGCTCTTTGAGCCACTGGCGTTCGGCCGGATTCTGGATGTGCATGAATTCGACGCCGAGGAAGCGGCAGTAGGTCTGCTGCAGGATGTCGACGATTTCCCGCAGGGTGCCGCCGGCCTGAACAAAATTGCGGGTCTCGAAGAAGGTGTCGAGGTCGGCTTCGCTCAGGCCGAATTCCTGCAGTTCGAGCAGGGGATGGGAAATCGGGCAGGGAGCCAGGGGGTCGGTGCAGGCCAGCAGGTGGCCGATGTCACGGTAGCGGTAGATCAGTGACTGCACCGCCGACTGTTTGAATGCCATCTGCGGGTCGCTGGCGGCCGGCGTGACCTGGCTGCCGAGGTCGAAGCCGGCAAAGTAGGCCTGCCAGGACGGGGGAACGCTGCGTGGGTTCTGTTGCCATTGCAGGTGGAGAGAATCCAGGTATTCCGGGCTGATGTTGCTTTCAAAGCTCACGAGATAACTTTCTCTGAGTCGTTGGGGAGGGACTTCTGGCGTGCTGCATCTGGTCCATTTAACTCAAATGAATTGGAGTATAGCAAAGGGAATTTGTCGGTGCAAATCCGCCAGCGATGAAACTCTTATCCTTTGACTGTTGAATCTCCTTAGATGGGGGCTATACTGGCTTCATGGTCACCCGCCTTTTCAGCATTGCGCTGAAAAAATAAATGAAAAAAGAATGAAAGGAGATCAGTCATGAAAGGTGCCGAAATTGTACAACGGCTTGAGACGGAATGCCAGGAACAGCATAAATTCATCAAATGGTGGCGGATCGAAAACGATTTTGTCGATTATGAATTGATCGAAACCTTCATCAGCACCGTGGACCGCAATCAGGTCTTTGCCGGCTATGAACTGCTCAATATGGAACAGATGTGGACCCTGCTGAAAGCGCAGGCACCGCAGCGGGTCCAGCGTAAAGAACGGGAGCACAAAGATGTGATTGTCTGGGAACATCATACCCGGAAGGGGGAGGTGAAAGAAGAAGTCTGCCCCTTTATTCCCCAGTCGCTAATGACGATTATGGATGTGGAAACCCGGGGAAATGTCATTGATTGACGGGTAGTTAACTGCCCGCTCGCTTTTTTTTACCCACCAGAGGGAGTTTGTTCAGGCGGGCTGATTTTTCGAGTGCTCCGGTAATCCGTCTATTGATCGGACCGTTAAGGACCGATTGTGGCAGGGGGGCGGTCCATACGAAACTGCCGTCCTGCCAGCACAGGGCATCGGCCAAGGCGACGATGGTCGGTTGCGAGAGGGCGTTTTCGAGGGCTTTGCGCCCGAAGACTTTTTCTTCAAGGAGGTCGGTGGTAAATTGAACGCCCGGCGTTGACTTTCTTCCAGCAATGATTGCATGCGGTCTAGGTCTAGGCCGCTGATGCCGGTAAACAATTCGCCGATCCGTTCGCCGGACTGGTTGGAGGTGACGAAAATGACATCACCGTCTCGGAAGAAGATTTTTTTTCGACGACTCCCTGCGCCACCCCGAGAACGCCGAATTTCTTGCGGGCTTCTATCCCGGAAAGGATTTCATCCGCTGTGGCTTTCGAGATAACGCTCGGCCTGCAGGGCGGCCATGCAGCCGGTGCCGGCGGCGGTGATGGCCTGGCGGAAGTGGGGATCCTGCACATCTCCCGCGGCGAAGATTCCCGGGGTGCTGGTTTCGGTGCCGTTGCGGGTGGCCAGGTAGCCGTCCTCGTCCAGATCGAGCTGGTTTTTGAACAGGGTCGTATTGGGCGAGTGGCCGATGGCGATGAACAGACCGTCGCAGGGCAGGTCTTCTTTCTTGCCGCTGGTCAGGTGGCGCAGGCGGACGCCGTGAACCCCCTTTTGGGAATCGCCCAAGATGTCGTTGACCACGGTTTCCCAGCGGAAGTCAATCTTTTCATTTTCACGAATCCGTTGTTCCAGGGCGGCCGAGGCCCGCAGGCTGTCACGTCGATGGACGACAGTCACTTTCGAGGCGAAGCGGGTCAGAAACGAGGCCTCCTCCATGGCGGTGTCTCCGCCGCCGACCACCACCACATGTTTGTCCCGGTAGAAAAAACCGTCGCAGGTGGCGCACACCGATACCCCCCGGCCATAGAGTTCCCACTCGTTGGGCAGTCCCAGCATGCGCGGCGAGGCGCCGGTGGCAATGATCAGGGTACGGCATTCCAGCAGGCGGTCGTCGAGCCACAGCTTGAAGGGCGCTTTGCCGAGTTCGACTCGGGTCACCTCGCCGTCGACGAACTTGGTGCCGAAGCGGCGGGCCTGGGCGTCCATCTGCTGCATCAGTTCGGGGCCGTCGACCCCTTCGGCAAAGCCGGGGAAATTGTCGACCTTGGTGGTGGTGGTAAGCTGGCCGCCGGGTTGGCCGCCGGCGATCAGCAGCGGGCAACAGCTGCTGCGGGCGGCGTAAATGGCAGCGGTGAGACCGGCCGGGCCGGAACCGAGGATGATGGTGTCGTGGATGCTAGCGGTTTCGGGCATGTTGAGCCTCCTCGAATTGTTCTTCGGCATGGTAGGAGGAACGAACCAGCGGTCCGGATTCGACATGGGCAAAGCCGAGCCCGCGTCCTTCCTCCTTGAGTTCGGCGAATTCCTCCGGGGGGACGTAACGCTGCACTTCGTGGTGACGGCGGGTCGGGGCCAGATACTGACCGATGGTCAGCAGTGAGCAGCCGCTGGCCAGCAGGTCGGCCATGACCGCCGAGACCTCGTCGCGAGTTTCTCCCATCCCCAGCATGATTCCCGATTTCAATTGCAGATCAGGTTGCCGGCGGCGTGCTTCGGCGAGCAGGGCAAGGGAGCGGCGGTAGTCGGCGCCCTGGCGGACGATGGGGTAGAGTCGCGGGACGGTCTCGATGTTGTGGCCGAGAATGTCCGGCCCGCTTTCCAGGATGACGGCGAGGGCCTCAATGTTGTCGGCCAGGTCGGGGATCAGCAGTTCGACCCGGCAGTCCGGGGCTTGCTGGCGGATTGATTCGACCAGCTGGGCAAACTGGCTGGCACCGCCGTCAGCCAGGTCGTCGCGGGTAACCGAGGTGATGACGGCATGCTTGAGGCCGAGTTCGGCGATGGCGGCGGCAACTTTTCCCGGTTCATCTGTATCGACGGCTTCGGGGCAACCGTCACCGACATTGCAGAAAGCACAATGGCGGGTGCAGATGTTGCCGAGAATCATGAAGGTGGCGGTGCCGCGATTCCAGCACTCGCCCTGGTTGGGGCAGGCGGCGCTGCGACAGACCGAGTGCAGCCCATGGTCGCGGTGGAAACGGTCGATGCGGGCGAAATTGGGGCCGCCGGGAATGCGGACCTTGAGCCAGTCAGGTTTGCGAGTTCGGGGGGGCGTCATAAGCTCCTGCATGATGTAAATCGAATACGGCGGCAAGCGAGCGGATCAGCTGTTCGCTTACCTGGGTGGTTGCTACCGGGCGGCTCAGTTGTTGCGCCATGGAGGTCATGCGGACATCGGGGAGTCCGCAGGGCACCAGGGCGGCAAAGCCGTCGAGGTCGGTGTTGATATTGAGGGCAAAGCCGTGCCAGCTGACCCAGTGCCGCACGGCGACGCCGATCGAGGCGATCTTGCACCCATTCACCCAGACCCCGGTGTAACGTGGATGACGCGATGCCGGCAGATTGAAAGCGTTGAGGGTGTCGATCAGAACCGTTTCCAGGCAGCGCAGATAGCGGTGCAGATCACGGTTCACCAAGTCGAGGCTGAGGATCGGATAACCGACCAGTTGCCCCGGCCCGTGGAAGGTCACGTCACCGCCGCGGCTGACCGGCAGGCAGTCGATGCCGCGGACGGCCAGTTCCTCCGGCGAATACAGCAGATGCTCCGGGCGGGCCGCACGGCCCATGGTGATAACCGGATCGTGTTCAAGCAGCACCAGCCATTCGTCACCTCCCCGGCGGCGTTTCTCCAGCAGGTCCTGCTGCAGCTGCAGCCCGTCCCGGTAGCTCAGCCGGCCGGGGCAGAGGGTCCGCAGGATTCTTCCCGGCTGTTGGGACACTAATCTTTCCAGTGGATGCAGGCGACCGGGCAGGCGTCGATGGCCTCCTGAATGAGGTCTTCGCTGGCGCCGAGTGGATCGAAGACCTCGGCAACCCCCTCGTCGTTCATGCGAAAGACGTCTGGAACGGTATCTGCACAGAGATTGCAGCAGATACAGGCATCCTGGTCAACGAACAGTTTACGGGGCATGGCGGACTCCCTGTCAGGCGGATTCAAAATCGTCCTTGCCGGCACCGCAGATCGGGCAGACCCATTCGTCGGGCAGGTCTGCAAAAGCGGTTCCGGCGACGATGCCGCCAGCAGAGTCGCCCTCGGAGGGATCGTACACATAGTCACAGATCGTGCAGCGGTATTTATCCATGCTTATCTCCTGATCGTGAAAGGGGAATTTGACGCCATTTTATTCTAGACGATTTCCCCGTTCTGGCAAGCTGCAGAAATGGCGGCATCAAGCAAAACGGCGGACCGGGCATGGTCCGCCGTGGCGTTCGTTGCGACTTCGAGGGGTCAGATCATGCCAATCAGGGTTTTGACTGTCTTTTCGATGCCTTCGGCGGCTTCGCTGATGCGTCCCGCCAGCATGTAGGCCGGGCTGGAGATGATCTTGTTGGCCTTATCGACCACGCACTCGGTAACCGGGCAGTTGACGTGTTCGGAGCCCATGGCTGTCAGCGCCTGAGCGGTCCCCTCGTCGGTGCCGATCGTCAACTTGTGGGTCAGCTTCAGGTCGCCAAGAACCTTGGACAGCAGGGCCGGGGCGATGCACACCGCGGCCAGCGGTTTTTGCGCCTCGATGGTTTCCCGCACCAGCCGGGCCACGTCGGGCTGCACCTTGCAGTCGGGGCCCTTGACGGCGAAATCGCAGAGATTCTTGGCGGCACCGAAGCCGCCGGGGAGGATCAGGGCGTCGAAGTCGGACACCTTGACCTCTTTGATGTCCCTGATCTTGCCGCGGGCGATGCGGGCCGATTCCACCAGTACGTTGCGGCTTTCACCTTCGGCCACGCTGCCGCTGAGATGGTTGATTACGTGCATCTGCTCGATGTTCGGCGCCATGCAGACTGCCTCGGCGCCGGCCCGGTCGATGGCCAGCAGGGTGATGACCGCTTCATGGATTTCGCTGCCGTCGAAAACGCCGCAGCCTGAAAGGATTACGCCAACCTTCGCCATGATCATTTCCTCCTTGTCGCTGGATTGAAGGGTTCAGTCTGGAATGCGGAATGTTTCTGCTGGGTCTGGCAAGATTGTGCCAGGCGTTGGCCGCGGCCAATTAAAAGAGTAGTAAACCGGCGGAGAATGTCAAGTGCTGGCGAAATGAAGTTTGTTGGTTCGCTTCCGGCTCAGCCTCCCTTGGAGTAGATCACCGCCACCGCCCGGGTCGGACCGTCGCCGGTGGCAACATAGCCGTGGGGTTCCGACGAATCATAGTAGACCGAATCGCCGGGGGCCATGGTCATTACCTGCTCGCCGTAGTGCAGTTCGAGAGCGCCTTCGATGAGAAACAGAAACTCTTCTCCCTCGTGGCTGACCTGCAGCCCCTCGTGACATTGCCGGGGCTCGAATTCCACCAGGAATGGTTCCATGTTGCGGTGTTTCTTGCCGAAGGCTAGGGAGTGGTAGGTGTACGGCTGGGGCGTCTCGTCCTGGGCCGGGCGGCGGTACATCTTCCGGCTCTCGCCGGCCCGGGTCAGGATGCATTTTTTATTGTGCCCCTCTTCCTGAAAAAAGAACTGCAGGGCGACCTTGAAAGCCTTGGAGATGCGCAACAGGGTCCCCAGGGGGGGGATGACCTGTTCGTTTTCAACCTGGGATAACAGGGGCTTGGAAAGGCCGGTGGCAGTGGCCAGGTCCTGCAGAGTCATGCGTCGTTCCTGGCGCAATCGGCGGACCTTGAGACCTATCTGCAGTTCCTTGACTTCATCCCGGATGTTTTCCATGCCTTTACCCCGCTGTTTTTCTTAATGTTTTTACCTTGGGTGCCGGGTCAAGTCAAGGGATTTGTGGCTCTTAGGCAGTGTGCTGGCGGGGATATTTCGTTTTCGCCGCTCCGCTGGTTGTGCTATTTTGAAAAGCGGATAAATTGTCAATCAGTCGATAGGGTTGGAAATTTAACATGGATGCCATGAACAAAAAAACCTACCGGGGGATACTGTTCGACCTTGACGGTACCCTGCTTCAGGTCGAGATGAAGCAGTTCATCCCGGCTTATACGCGGGGCCTGGCAGCCTGCTTCGACGATGTCGCCGATCCAAAGCGGTTTGCCGATGTCCTGCTGCATGCGACTCTCGCCCTGCTGCGCCGGCAGGACGGATCGCAGAGCAACGAGAGTTTTTTTCTGGCCATGCTGGCCGACAGTTTGGAAATCGACGCCGCGCTGTTCAACCACCGCCTGCAGGCGTATTGCGAGGATGGCCTGCAAAAGCTGGCCAGTCTGGTGCAGCCGCACCCCCTGGCCCGAAATATTCTCGAGCGATGCCGGCAGGCCGGCCTGCGGGTGGTGCTGGCGACCAACCCGGTTTTTCCCCGGTCCGTTGTCGAGGCGCGGATGAGCTGGGGGGGGCTGCTGGACTATCCTTTCGAACTGGTGACTTCGTACGAAAACAGCCGATTCTGCAAGCCGCATCCGGGCTATTTTGCCGATATCCTTGATTATCTTCAGCTTTCGCCTGATCAGTGCCTGATGATCGGCAACGATACCGAGCATGACCTGGCGGCCCGGCAGGGCGGGGTCGCCACCTTCCTGGTCGATACCTGGCTGGTTGATCGCTGCGACGGTTCTTTTGCTACGGATTATCGCGGCGGACTCGCCGAGCTGTATCGGTTTGTCGGTGGGTTGGGAAACTCGGTTGAATCATTGACATGACGGACATTTTTCGCTAATCTGCCTGTATTCTGACGGTTTGCGAAAGAAATCGTCTTCCCCTCCGAGGCTGGAGGCGAAGACCGCGGAACCATTTGAATCCACAGCTGGGGAGGAACCATGGCCAGACTTGTTGAGAATCCTGATCTTGCCTTTCGTCTTGCACGGGCGATTGTTTCTGATATTGCCCTGTATAATCAGGACAAAGTCAAAGAGGGAATCAAAAAAGACAATATCTTCGAACTTCTTGCCGAAGAGCTCGAAGAGGGCCGGGAACATTTCCGCACTCGGATCTCTCCCGAGATGGAGCAGTCCGAACATCTGTTCGACCGTGCGATTGTCGACGTCATGATCAAGCAGGCGGGCAAGATCGAAAGCCCGATCTGGTAAATGGCGCAAACCTTCCAGTTTTTTTTTGAATTCGGTCGAACTCCCGAGCGACTCGACCGGTTTCTCGCCGATTGCCTGCCCGAACAGTCTCGTTCGCAGCTGAAAAAACTCATCGATGATGGACTGGTGCTCCTGCAGGGAGTTTCGGTCAAAGCCAGCCTCAAACTGAAAGGCGGCGAACAGATTGAGGTTGTTGTTCCCCCCGCGACACCTGTCGAAGCGCTTCCCCAGGAAATCCCCCTTAACATCCTGTACGAAGATCGTCATCTGATCATTGTTGACAAGCCGGCCGGGCTGGTGGTACATCCGGCCCCCGGGCATTATACGGGAACGTTGGTGAATGCCCTGCTGTACCATTGTCGGGACCTGGCCGGAATCGGCGGCGAGCTGCGGCCGGGCATCGTACACCGGCTCGATAAAGATACCTCGGGAGTGATGGTCGCGACCAAGGACGACGCTACCCATCAGCATCTGGCCGCTCAGTTCAAGGCCCATTCGATCACCCGCCGCTACCTGGCCCTGGTGCATGGGCTGCCGGAATCCCCGACCGGGACCGTCGATTCACCGATCGGGCGTCATCCGGTGCATCGCAAGAAAATGAGCGGGCAGAGCCGTAGCGGCCGGCGGGCGGTGACCCGTTGGCGGGTGCTGCGTTGCTACGAGCAGGACCGGCTGTCGCTGGTGGAGCTGACCCTCGAGACGGGGCGTACCCACCAGATTCGCGTTCATTTTTCGGAAATGGGACTGCCCATTGTTGGCGACCCGGTTTACGGCAACTCCAGTCGGGTCAAGGCGTTGGCTGATCCGGGACTGCGGCAGAGAGTACAGCAGCTGCAGCGCCAGGCTCTGCATGCCCGGCTGCTGGGATTTATTCACCCGCAAAGCGGCCAATATATGGAGTTTGAAAGTTCTCCGCCTGATGATCTCAATGATATCATCGGGTATCTTGATGACAAATACCGGCAATAGACTGAAACCGGCTTTTCGGGAACAGCCCGGGCCGCATGCCTCTGGAGTGCTTAGTTGCTTATGAAACACATCAAACAGGGAAAAATTAACTATCTGCAGCCTTTCTGGGGTGAGACCTCGACCGTTCGCGCCGGGTTCACCACCCGTAACGGAGGGGTCAGCCGGCCCCCCTACAATTCGCTTAACCTCGGGTTTAACACCGACGATGCCCGCTACAGCGTCGATGGCAACCGCTCGACCCTGGCCCGGTCCTTCGATCTGGCGCCCCACCAATTATTGACGGTCAAGCAGGTGCACGGCACCGATGTTCTGGTGCTCGATCAGCCCAACCCGGATCTCTCGCATTTTCTGAGTGTCGAATGCGACGCCGTGATCACCGATCAGCCGGGCATCATGATCGGGGTGCTGGTGGCCGACTGCTACCCGGTGCTGCTCTATGCCCCCGACAAAAAGGCGGCCGGGGTGGTTCATGTCGGTTGGCGCGGTGCGGCCGCCGGGATCCTGAAAAAGGCGGTGCAGGCCATGCAGGCCAGTTTCGGCTGCAATCCGGGGGAGCTTTTGGCTGCCGTGGGGCCGGGTATTGGCGCTCACAAATACGAAGTTGACCGCCAGGTGCGCGAGGCTTTTCGCCAGGGGACCGGTCACTGGGAGTCGATTGCCGAGGAGGTGGCCCTGGGCAAGTGGCACCTTGATCTGCGAAAAAGCTGCCTGCTGCAGTTGGCGGACGTGGGGCTGTCGGCCGACGGCCTGAGTGCCGCTGAAGAATGTACCTGCTGTCATCGGGAATTGTTTTTTTCCTATCGGCGCGATGCGGGGAAAACCGGGCGCCAGCTCGGGTTTGTTGTCCTCGGTTGAAGGTTTTTCGGTATGAGCCAGTGTTTTCCAGCCTGAC
>JAQYWA010000368.1 GCA_030145265.1 Desulfuromonas sp.
ACCTCGGCCGGGATGCGAAAGGTGAACCGGTAGGCGTTGCCGTCGCGCACCAGGGCGACGAGCGTACCGACGGCATCGACATGGCCGCTGACCAGGTGCCCGCCAAGACGGGCGCCAAGGCGCAGGGCACGTTCGAGGTTGACCCGGCTGCCGGGGACCAGGGACGCCAGGGTCGAGCAACTGACCGTCTCGGGTGAAACATCCGCCGAAAACTGACCGACGCCGAAGGAAACTACAGTCAGGCAGATACCGTTGACGGCAATACTGTCGCCGAGTTCAATCTCGTTCATGGCAATGCCGGTAGCCACCGTGAGACGGACACTGTCGGCACTTTTGCGCAGTTCGCGAACCGTCCCCAGGTCTTCGATCAGGCCGGTGAACATCGGACCACCTCCCCTTCAATCAGAATATCGTCTTCGAAACGGCTGCTGCGCACATCGGTCAGCGACAGCGCATCAGCCAGACGGCACACGCCGGCACCGGCAAAGATGCCGAAGCCGTCGCTCCCACCGACAATCTTCGGGGCGACGAAGACCATCAGCCGGTCGATCAATTCCGCCTGCAGCATGGCGTCATTCAGGCCGCTCCCCCCTTCGAGGAGCAGGTGCTGAATCCCCCGCTGGCCGAGCCGGTGCAGCAATTCCGGCAGATCAACCCGCCCGTCCTGGCCATCGAGCACCAGCACCTCAACACCCTGTCGCCGCAGCTGTTCGATCTTCTGCGCACTGGCACGGGAAGTCGTCGCAATCAGCGTTGCGGCAGCGGCCAGGTCACCAAGGAGTTTGGCATGGTCAGGAATCCGCAGTTGCGAATCGACCACCACACGCAAAGGGTTGCGCCCTCCTTCGGGAAGCCGGGTGGTCAATTGCGGATCGTCGTGAAGCACGGTACCGATGCCGACCAGGATGGCATCGACCCGATCGCGCAAGCGATGTACATGCAGGCGGCTGGCCGGTCCGGAAATCCACTGGGAATCTCCCGTCGCGGTGGCGGTCTTGCCATCGAGGGTCACCGCCGTTTTGAGCGTCACCAGCGGCAGACCGGTGGTGACGTGCCTGACGAACGGTGCGATCAGCCGCAGGCACTCCACCTCGCGAATACCGATCTGCACCGCGATGCCGGCCGCGCGCAGACGGTCAATCCCCTGTCCGCGAACCTGCGGGTTGGGATCGCCGGCGCCGACGAAGACCCGGGCGATGCCGGCCGCAATCACGGCGTCGGCACAAGGGCCGGTGCGGCCATGATGACTGCAGGGTTCGAGGGTCACATAGAGATCGGCGCCGCGAGCCAGTGCGCCAGCCTGGCGCAGAGCGAAAATTTCGGCGTGGGGCTGTCCCGCCTCGGGATGATAGCCTTCACCGACCACCTGGCCGTCAGCGACAATGACCGCGCCGACCGCCGGGTTGGGCCGGGTCCGTCCCTCACCCTTGCGAGCCAGGGCCAAAGCGCGATCCATATATTCGGCGGCTGAAGGCACGAAAACCTCGAATAATCAAAAAATGGGGAAATTCGACATGGGATGAATCGAAGGTGAAACGCTTACGACGACGATTTTCCGCCGCCCTTGGCCAGGATATCGGTCAGTTCGGACATGAACTCGTTGATATCACGGAACTGCCGGTAAACCGAAGCGAAGCGGACGTAGGCGACTTCGTCGAGTCCATGCAGGGCATTCATCACCGACTCGCCAATCCGACTCGAATCGATCTCCTTTTCCCCACATTCCTGCAGCGAAAGCTCGAGCCGATCGATCTCTTTTTCGATGGTGGCGATGGAGATCGGGCGTTTTTCGCAGGCCCGCTGCATGCCGGCAAGAATCTTGGTGCGGTCGAAAGCCTCGCGGCGGCCGTCCTTCTTGATCACCAGCGGCAGCGTTTCCTCGACCCGCTCGTAAGTTGTGAACCGTTTCTCACAGGAGATACATTCACGGCGACGGCGGATATTGTTCCCTTCCCGACCGAGCCGTGAATCGACCACCTTGGTATCGTGATAAGCACAAAACGGACATTTCATCCTTGCTCTCCCTTAGCCATGGGGGCAACCTGACTGAATTCCAACACCTCGACTCCGGATTCCTCCAGCATTTCCATGGAAAGCAGGTCCGGGTAGCCCTCCCGGTAAATAATCTTATGGATGCCGGCATTGATCAGCATCTTGGAGCAGATGATACAGGGCGAGTTGGTGCAGTAGAGAGTGGCGCCGGCGATATTGATACCGTGCTTGGCCGCCTGAATGATGGCGTTCTGTTCGGCGTGCAGGCCCCGGCAGAGTTCATGACGTTCGCCGGAGGGGACGTTGAGCTGCTGACGCAGACAACCGGCCTGGTCACAGTGAGTAATACCCGATGGCGTTCCGTTGTAACCGGTAGCCAGGATGTTTTTTCCCTTGACCATCACGGCACCCACCTGGCGGCGCAGACACGAGGAGCGTCTGGCCACCAGTTGGGCGATTTCCATGAAATATTCTTCCCAGGACGGCCGATCCATCTAGACCAGACGATGGGCGTAGAGAGGGAACTTCTTGCAG
>JAQYWA010000369.1 GCA_030145265.1 Desulfuromonas sp.
CTTCGGTCAAACCGATATCGGCGACAACCTCGCCACAGGTCGTTCCCTCCGGTAATTCCCGCTCTTGAACCTTAAAGCGATCGACCCTGAACATCGCAAAGAGCTTGACCGTTACTTTCATGGTTTGAGCCTCCTGCCATTGCGCTTCGCCCCAAGCGGTTCGGGGCAAAAAAACCCCGGTGTGGCTCGTTAAAGCCACACCGGGTAAGGAGAGAGAACTAGCGTCTCTCGAGAGCGGTTAAAAGTTCCAGAATTCGTCGATTTCGTCGTCGCTGAAATCCCAGACCGCGTTGTGCGGCGCAACCGGCTCACTGAAGAACTCAGGGAGACGGTCGTCCTTGTTGGTAAAGCCGGCGCCGATATTAAAAGCGCGTTCGGTCTTCAGGACGCTCTTGCCAAGGTTGGTAACGTCGTCACCGGTCAGCTCGATACCAAAGCGGGCATTGATCATGTCGATCAGAGCCGGCAGGCACTCGGGGATGTCGAGGGCCGGGAAGGCGATGAAGATGCACATGCCGGTCGAATCGATAGCGGCGGTAGCGATCTGCAGGTTGCGAGAGAGCTCGACCTGGCCTTCCTTCTTCAGCGGGTCGACAAAGCCGCCGACGTTGAGGATGTTGGTGGCGATGGTGTAGCCAGCGGTGTGGTCGGCCCCCATGGTGCTGGTGGCGTAAGTGATACCGATGCCCTTGACGCTGCGGGGATCGTAGGCAGGGATACCCTGATTTTTGACCACGGGGACGCGGGTGACGCCGTAGGCCCTACCAACGCTGCCAGCGCCGCCGCCGAGGATGCGACCGAGGGGAGTCGCCTTGCCGATTTCTTCTCTGAGCAGGCGGAGGATTCCCTCGCCGTCGCCAAAGGGAAGAATGCCGGCTTCCATGGCCACACCGAACATGACGACAGTCTCGATGGAGTCGATACCGATGTCGTCCATGATGCTGTCGGCTTCGGCGATCTGATCGAGGTCATTGACGCAGCAGTCGGCGCCCATGCCCCAGATCGTCTCATACTCGAAGCCAGAGGTGACGTATTTGCCGTCCTTGTCGTTGTAGACCTGCGAACACTGGATGATGCAACCAGCGTGACAGCCGTGCTTCGGCTTGCCGCCGCGCTCGACGATGGTGTCGTGCATCGTCTCACCGGAGATCTTGTCATGCTCGTCGAACTGGCCGTAGGTGAAGTTGCGGGTCGGCAGGCCACCGGCCTCATTGAGGATGTTGACCAAGACGTTGGTGCCGTAGGTCGCCAAACCTTCGCCAGAAACCGGGTGATCAAGGATTGCTTTGGAGAAGACGCGAGATGCGGCCTTGAACTTCTCTGGGTCAGCGATTTTGACGCCGGGGGCACCTGTCGCATCGATGGTGATGTACTTGATCTTCTTCGAGCCCATGACCGCGCCCATGCCGCCGCGGCCGTGACTGCGAATCTTGCTATCCGGGTCCTTGACCGAGATGTTGGCGGCGGTCATCTTCGCTTCGCCAGCCTGGCCGATCGTCATAACGCCGACCTTCTTGCCAAACTTCGCATCGAGAGCCTCGATAACGGCGAAGTTACCTTTGCCGATCAGTTCGCTCTCCTCAGAGATGGTCACGCCTTCGACGGTAACGTTGAGGCTATAGAATTTGTCTTCCTTCGGCAACCCTTCGATGATCAAGGCCTTGATGCCCATGCGTGCAAACTGCTGGGCGGTGGTGCCGCCGGCATTACTTTCCTTGATGGTGCCAGTGAGAGGACTTTTGGCGCCGCAGGACATACGGCCGGAGTTGGCGGCGGCAGTGCCGGAGAGGAGGCCGGGGGCGAAGACGAGCTTGTTGTTTTTGCCTAAGGCGTGACATGCCGGATCGACCTCATCGGAAACAATGGTCGAGGTCAGCGCGCGACCGCCGAGTCCGGCCCACTTACTGGGGACATCCTCGACGCTGGCGGTGAGATTGGTCATATTTACGCGAAAAATCTTGTCCATCTTGTTAGTTCTCCCTTTCACATGGTTCGTCCGCCGGTGCGGAAGACATCTCCTTTCCGAAAGGGAGGCCCTGCCGTTTCCAGCGGAACCCTTTGGCCAGCCACCTTGAGGCATATTCTGTTAGGCGGTGAGGCTCGGAGATGACGAAATACCGGAGCCGGGAAACTTTCCCCGGCCCCGGAAGGTACAGTTGCCTTACATAGCAGCCTTGTAAACGCCGATCACCTGATCGAGGTTAGCGAGGCGCGGGTTGGTCAGCATACAGGCATCCTTCTGAGCATTTTCGGCCATGACCTTGAGGTCCTCTTCCTTGACCTTGAGTTCGCTGAGGCCAGCAGGAATACCAATGTCAGAAGAAAGTTGACGAATGGCGGCAATACCGACTGCGGCAGCGTCAACGTCGGAAAGGCCGTCAATATTTTCGCCCATGGCTACGGCGATATCGGCGAAACGCTTAGGATTGGCGATCATGTTGAACTCGCAGACCGAAGGCAGCAGAATCGCGTTGCAGACGCCGTGAGGCAGGTTGTAGAAACCACCGAGCTGATGAGCCAT
>JAQYWA010000370.1 GCA_030145265.1 Desulfuromonas sp.
CAGAGACGGGCTCTGGGATATTTCAAACGGCAGGGAAGAGCTTGGCTATCATCCCGAGGATGATGCCTCAAGTCTGTGAGAGTCAAGAGAACAAGCTGGCCGGAGCTATCAGACTACTTCATATTTCAAGAATCAGAGGGAGGTGTTGATGCGTAAGCGGATTATCAAGCAAAGATCGAAGGAATTATCACCCCCTGAGCAGGGCTGGTTGGATCTGGAACCTCTCGCGGAGATCGAACTTACTTCCGAAGATGCCGCCCACCCAATTGAGTCTGCCATCATTCCCGGCACCGGGCCAGGCTGGCGAGCGACACACCCCGGGGAGCAGACGGTTCGTCTTCTTTTTGCCGAGCCACTAAGGATCCGGCGAATCCATCTGGAATTCGAGGAAGAAATTCAGGCTCGTACGCAAGAGTTCGTGCTGTGCTGGGCAGGGGATGGTCTGCAGAATTACCGGGAGATTGTGCGCCAGCAGTTTAGCTTCAGTTCACCAAACACGACCAATGAAGTAGAGGACTACATGGTTGACCTCAACGGGGTGACGGCACTCGAATTGAGTATAGTGCCAGACATCAGTGGGTCTGCTGTCTGTGCGTCGCTCAAGCAGCTTCAGCTTGCATGAATGCAGGAAGCCTTGGTCGGAAGATAGTTTGCTCCTGAGCAAAAGGGTCAGATCAATCTGCAGAGCAGCTGTCCACCAGCGCTGTGATCCGCTTCGCCAGCTCCCCAACCAGCCGATCACGGGTGCCAGGGTTGACCTCGACCAGTGCCACATCGGGGCGTTGTTTGACCTCGGCGATCAGTCCCCCACCTTTTAGAGCGACGGTGGCGATGAGGATTTGGGGCGAATCAAGCAGCTGCCGTACCAGATCGACGAAGCGCGTCGACAGGCATTCCATTTTCCCGATCTCGTCGATGAACACCAGCGGGGTGACCACCTGCACCAGTTTCTGGTTGTTGAGAAAATCCTCAAATCGATCGACAGCGACCCCGTATTTGCCGACTCGTGGATCGTCGTGAAAATCGACATGGGCCAGAAGGCCCATCGCCCCGTTCAGTCCCACTAGCCGAAAGCCCTGGCGCCTGCCCAGCTTACGGATCTCCTCAGTGTAAAAACCGAGCGGATGAAGCAGCCGCAATTCATCTGCTAGCCGTTTGAGCAAGGTGGTCTTGCCACACCCCGGTGTCCCGGTCAGCAGAATATGTCGGTGTAGGGGGAGATCCTGCTGCATTCTTAGACCCCGCTTGCAGAAGCAGAATTATTATCGAGCTGGCGCTTCGCCCCGAAAAAGTGGACCTCGTCGCTCGGCCCGTCCCGCTGGCAATTTTATGATATTCGGCTTCTTTTTAGTATATGGCCTGCCATGCGATCGGCAAGTAAAGTTTAGAGTTGCCGGGGACTGAGAACAGATACATGCTGAGTCGCAGATTCCGGCCGCGATCCGCGATATAATTCAAAGTAACACTCTTCCTGTCACCGGATGACAGAAGGAGGTGGCAAAGATGCTTACGGCGCTTAAACCCACGGCTATGGTTATCTTCATGGTCGGTGATGTGATGACTGGACGGGGGATCGACCAGATCCTGCCGCAGCCGAGCGAACCGACCCTCTACGAGGGTTATGTCACCGATGCCCGCCGCTATGTGCAGATCGCTGAACAGGTCAACGGACCGATCCCGCGAAATGTCAATTCCAGCTATATCTGGGGCGATGCGCTGGATGAACTTGAGCGACTGAAGCCGGATCTACACCTGATCAATCTGGAAACCGCGGTCACCGTCAGCGACCTGCCCTGGCCGGGCAAGGGGATCAACTACCGGATGCACCCGGACAATCTCGGGGTGCTGAAGGCAGCCAAGATCGATGGCTGCACCCTGGCCAACAACCATGTGCTCGACTGGGAACGCGAGGGATTGACGGAAACCCTGCGCGAACTGCAGCAGGCGGGGCTCAACTGCGCGGGGGCGGGAGAAAACCGGCAACAGGCCAGAGCACCGGCTATTTTTACTGTGCCACAACGGGGAAGGCTGCTCTTCTTCGCCGTTGCCCATGCTTCGAGCGGAGTACCGGCCGAGTGGGCGGCGAGCGAGCAGCGTTCGGGGGTCAATCTGCTTACCGATCTGTCAGAGGCCAGCGTGCAGCAGCTCACCGAGCAGATTGCTTCTTTCAAACGCCCCGGCGATGTCGTCCTGCTGTCGATTCACTGGGGCGGCAATTGGGGCTATACGATTCCAGAGACTTTCCGTAGCTTCGCCCATCGGCTGATCGACCATGCCGGCGTCGACATCATCCACGGCCATTCCTCGCATCATGTTATGGGGATTGAGGTCTATCGCGATCGACCAATCCTCTACGGCTGCGGCGATTTTCTCAACGACTATGAAGGGATCAGCGGTCACGAGTGGTTTCGCGCGGAATTGGGACTGATGTACTTCGCCAGCAGCGATCCGCAGACCGGCCGCCTGCTCGAACTGCGCATGATC
>JAQYWA010000371.1 GCA_030145265.1 Desulfuromonas sp.
AAGAGCGGCTGTAAAAAAAAGTTATCGATGACCGAGCAGATTGAACTGTTTGAATCCCTGAACGACTGGAAATCATCTAGGAATAAAGAATAAATCCCCCCCCTTGCTCACAAAAAAAACGCTCCGGATCATCAGAACCCGGAGCGTTTGTTCGTTTCACGAAATTTAATCGGTCAGCGAGTAGGGGGATACTGGGCCAGGATATCCTTGACCGCCATGCGGATTTTGCCTTGGGCATCCCGCTCGTCGGTAATGGCGCCACTGCCTCGACCCTGCCAGACCAGCGCGCCAGTTTTGCGGTCGATCAGGTCGATAATAAGCGTCCCCTTGCTGTATGATTGTTGCTCTCCCGGTCCCTGCGCCTTTTGGGTCCAGCGCCATTGGTAGCTGTAGCCCAGGCTCCCCGGGGTAGCTGCCACCGCCTCCTGAAAGCGGGTCGTGTATTTCACCAGCAGGTCCGGCTCATCAGCTTTGGCCATAAGTCCCTTGACATCGAGTTCCTCGGCAACCGCCCGGCGGATCAACTGGTCGGTTACGTCGTCGCCGAGCATGGCATCGACCAGAGCCGGCTTGCCGTCGAGCCAGAACCAGGACCTGTAGCTCGCAAAGTCGACCTTCCAGTCGAATGACCTTTCCACCACCGGTTTCGAGGCACAGGCCAGCAAACTCCCCAGCAACAGGATCGCAAACAGCAGTCGCATTGTTTTCATGGCATCTCTCCCTGGCAGCAACGTTTCCACTCAATTTCATCGACAATTTAAATAGTTGAACGGAATCGACTATTCGCCATATAGTTTACCAGAGTTCCGGTCTCTTGCTCCTTTATCCAAAAAGTTTCCGGACCGGCTCATCCCGCCCCGACCACCCTCAGCAATTTCCATCTGCCGCTGCGGTAGCGCAGGTAGAAAATAACGCTAAAAGCCATAAACAGAAAAATTATGGCCAGCCAGGCGGTCTGGGGGGGCAGCTGCAACACCTTCAACACCAGATACAAAACCGGCAGCAGCAGCCAATGCATGGCAACCGAGATACACATGGCCCAGAAAGTGTCACCGGCACCGCGCAGCACGCCGCTGCAGACCAGCATCAAGGCATCGGCCAGCACATAGAAGGCGGCCATGCGCAGCATACCGACGGCCAGAGGAGCCGCCTGAAAGAAGACCGGGTCGGGAGAAGCAGGGGCGAAGATGGCCACCAGCGGCTCAGGAAAGACAACGAATAGGACCAGAAGCACCGAGGAATAAGTCCAGCCCATCTTCAGTCCCGAACGAGCCACACGTTCAGCTACCTCGGGCCTGCCGGCCCCCAGGTAGCGCCCGACCAGGCTGACCACGCCGATCTGGATGCCGATCAGCGGCACGAAGGAAACCATGTCCCAGTTAAAGACGATGGTCACCGCCGTGGCCGTAGCCAGGGAGTGAGAATGAAAAAGCAGGATCATGAGAGTAAAGGCGAGCAGATTTAAAAACATCTCCACCCCAGCCGGGGAACCGAAACGCAGCAGCTTCTTCATCACCATACCGTCGATACGCAGCGCCGCCGCCACCCCGAATTCCTGCCGATTGCTCCGCCCCAGGTAGGCGGCCAGCAGCACCAGCAGGGCGCAGAAACTGCCGAGCAGAGTACCGATGGCGGCGCCACGGATCCCCAGGGCAGGAACGCCGAAGTGGCCAAAGATCAGCACATAGTTGGCGCCGATGTTGACCAGCATCGCGGTCAAGGCCGAGAGCATGACCACCCGGGTGCGGCCGATCCCGGAGAAAAAACTGGAGAGACCGGTGCGCAACAGCACCAGCACGGCCCCGTACAGCAGGATGTCGAAATAGGTCTGCTGCAGTGCGAGCTGTTCAGGGGCGATTCCAGTGACCGTAAACAACCAGTGGCCCAGCGGCCGGCAGGAAAGGATCAGCGGGTAGGCCAGCAGGGCAATGAAAATGGTCTGGGTCAATACCCGGGCGCAGTTCTCCTTGCGGCCGGCACCAAGATACTGGGCGACCAGCGCGGTGGCGTAGCCGATCAGACCGATAAAAAAAGTCATCATCATGAAGCTGGCCAGCCCGCCGGCCATGGAAGCGCTCATCGGCACCGTCCCCAAACGCGACAGGAACAGCCGATCAACGAAGATCATCGCCGTTTCGCAACCTTGGGAAACCACCATCGGCAGGGCAATGGCCAGCATCTCCCGCAGCCCCCCAGGCAGCGGTTGCCGACTTTTCATGAGTGGCGTATCTTTCGTCATATCCTGTGTCACCTGTAAAATAAAAGAAAAAAACCATTCTCTCGCCCACTCCTTTCAGTCGCTCGAGCACGCAGAGTACACAGAGAAAATCGAACTTCAGGGTTTCGCTTTTACTCCGCGGTCTCTGCGTGCTCTAGAGAGCGGAGCGAACGGGCGAGAGGCCGCCTTTGATTGGCATGGTACAGACCGAGAATCTACAGCGGCGCCATTACAACGCCACCGGGAGCAAAAGTCAATCGGCGCCA
>JAQYWA010000372.1 GCA_030145265.1 Desulfuromonas sp.
GGTACTAATGGCCATGCTGGGGTTGTCGCTGAAGCATAAGGTTCAGCTTTTTACCGTGCTGACCGCGTTGCTGACTGCCACAGTCTGCGTGGGCTATATCTCATACCGGGAATGGCAGGAGTTTCGCAGTTCGAGTGTGGCCAGACTTTGTGAACTCTCGCAGATGCTTGCCGATCACAGTGGGTCGGCATTGGCTGCGGAGGATGCCGTTTTGATCCGGCGCGATCTTCGACTGCTACGTGCCCATCCCGAAATCGCTACCGCCAGAATGCATACCGCCGATGGCCGACTGCTGGCTAGTTACCCTGAGAGTTCTGCCGGCGGAGCGGCTTTCGCCTCGCAGGAACCGGGTGCCGGGGAAGCGGCCGTCCTGTCAGAGGAGACGACGGTCGACTGGTCTTCCCGCACCGTTGAAATTAACCGGCCGGTTGTTTTCAAAGGACGGACGATTGGTTTTCTGGGGCTGACCGCCGACCTGTTCAGCGGGTATGCGGCGATGGTTGATGATATCGCTTTCGCGGGAGTCGTCATCGGTTCCATGCTGATCTTGTCCCTGCTGGTGGCCCTGCGGCTGCAGGCGCACCTAGCCAGGCCGCTTGGCAATCTCGCTCGAACCATGGAAGAGGTATCATCCTGCCAGGATTACTCCTTGCGGGTTCCCGTTGCCGGCAATGATGAACTGGCCATGCTGGCGCGGATGTTCAACGACATTCTCTGCCAGTTGGACTTACGGGATCGGCGCCTCGCCGAGCAGACGTTGCTCCTTGAAAAAGAGGTTGTTCAGCGCACCAGCGATCTCAAGGACATGGCTGACGAGGCCCATCGACTGGCCTATTTCGACACCCTGACCGGGTTGCCGAACCGACGCAAGCTGATCGATCAGTTCGATGTCGCTGTAAAGGAGGCGACCACTACCGATTCGGCGGTGGCCCTGCTGTTTCTCGATCTGGATCGCTTCAAGCGCATCAATGATACTCTCGGGCACCACATCGGCGACGAACTGCTCATTGCTGTTGCTGAACGGATTAAGCACTGTCTGCGTACCTGCGACACGGTGTCGCGGCTCAACAACAGCGAGCCGACCTGCATCTCGCGCCTGGGGGGTGACGAATTCGTGGTTTTTCTCACCGGCTTGACCTATACCCAGCAGTCGGGCCGCGTTGCCCATCGGCTCATCCAGGCGATCCGCCAGCCGATATCGGTGCAGGGATATACCCTCACCGTTACGACCAGCATCGGTATCAGCCTTTTTCCTGAAGACGGCAGCGACGTGGGGAGCCTGCTCAAACACGCCGATACGGCGATGTATCAAGCCAAGGAAAAAGGAAAAAACACCTTTCAATTTTACCATTCATCGATGAACGCCGCCGCCCTGAATCGTCTCGCCCTCGAGAACGACCTGCGGGTGGCGCTGGAACAGGAGCAATTGGTCGTTCACTTTCAGCCGAAGTTCGATACCCTGACCAGAGAGCTGACTGGCGCCGAAGCCCTGGTCCGCTGGCAGCACCCCGAAAAGGGAATGATCTATCCCGCAGACTTCATTCCGGTGGCCGAGGAGAGCGGTCTGATCGTCCAGCTTGGCCATTACGTGCTGCAGCAGGTCTGCCGCAATATGGCCATCTGGGACAAGATGGGCCTGGCGATGGGGATGATCAGCATCAACCTGTCGGGATACCAGTTCTGTCATCCGAACATGGTGGCCAATATTGCCGACGTGCTGGTGGCTACCAATGTCGATCCCCGGTTCCTGCAGATCGAGTTGACCGAAAGCATGCTGATGGATACCTCGGGGACCTGTCTCGATATCCTCCATGACCTCAAGTCGCTGGGGGTGCAGTTGGCCATTGACGATTTCGGTAAGGGGTATTCGTCCCTCAACTATCTCAAGACGTTTCCCATCGACGTGCTGAAAATCGACCAGTCGTTTATTTGCGAACTGCCGTCCGACTCGCACAATGCAGCGATTACCCGGGCCATTGTCATCATGGCCCATAGCCTGGGGCTCAAGGTGATTGCCGAGGGGGTAGAGCGGAAGGAACACTACGATTTCCTGAAGGAACTCCAGTGCAATGAAGTTCAGGGCTTTTTGTTTGCCCGGCCGATGCCGGTGGCTGATTTCACGGCCCTTATGGAAAAATCCCTTCCGGAAAACAATTCCTAGGGAAGCAACCTGATCGTATTGCACTGAGCGCCGTCAGGTCGGCTGGATGAATAAATAGGACTGATTGTCGAGAACGCGCTGGTCACCCGGTGCGATCTGGCTATCGTCGGCAACGTCTTCCCACCCGTGCTGTAATTCGCTGCCTTCCCTCCAAGACGTAGACTTACTCTCTTTGCTTGTCCAAACAGAGTAAGCAGACAAAGGTAGTCCATGAAATGTAAAAGGGGACAGCCTGGTTTGCCAGGTCTGTCCCCTTTTACATTTCATTGCCCTCTAATCAGGACTTTCATCTTTTCAGCCTATGCACACTC
>JAQYWA010000373.1 GCA_030145265.1 Desulfuromonas sp.
CGGCATCTTCATTTTGTGCAAGGCTGGGCAGCAGCAGAAAAAATTCGTCGCCACCAACGCGAGCCAGGGTGTCGCCTTCACGCAGGCACTTTTTGAGCGTCAACGCCACCGATTGCAGCAATTCATCGCCGGCCAGATGACCGAAGGTGTCGTTGATCTTTTTGAATCGATCGACGTCAAGGGACATAACGGACAATTTGGCGCCCGAGCGTTTGGCTTGGCCCAGGGCGATTTCCAGCCGGTCATTGAAGAGAGTGCGATTGGGCAGGCTGGTAAGAAAATCGTGGTACAGCTGGTAACGGCGCAATGCTTCCGACTTTTTGCGGTCGCCAATATCGCGGACCACCCCGTAGGTGCCGACAAATCCCCCCTGGCCCTGATGTTCCGCGGCGTACACCCCTTTCGGGGTCAGCTCAACGGAGATGGCGCGGACCTCGACATAACGCGCCTCTTCGCAGTTTTTGACCTGCAGACGCAACTCGATCCGTCGGCTCGACCGGACCCCAGGTTGCCGTATCAGGTTGAAACCATACCTGGCTTTGTCACGGTCCTGCTCATAGACAATTTCGGAGTAATGCTTGCCGAGAAGGTCATCGACACGACAACCGAGCAGGCTCTCGACCCGCTCATTGACGAAGGCGAAACGCCCCTGCTCATCCAGCATGAAAATCAGGTCGGGTGCGCTGTTGACGATAAAGCGATGGAGTTCTTCAGAGCCCTGCAGTCGGTTCTGGATGAGGACATAATCATTTTTGCGCTGCCGTTTCTGAAGAATAGCAGAAATCGTGGTCAGCAGTTTTTCGGGATCATAGGGCTTGGTCAGAAAATCTTCGGCCCCCTTGCGCAGGGCCTGGGTAGCCTGGTCGAAGGTCGATTCTCCACTCAGCATGACCACGCTGACATCGATCTTCTGGGCGACGATGAAATCAAGCACCTCCTGGCCGGAGAGCCCCGGCATGTTGATGTCCAGCAGAACCAGGTCGAACATCCTGCCGCCAAGCAGGGTGATCGCTTCCTGGCCGTTCGCGGCGCAGGACACATCGTACCCTGACAACCGCAACAGCTCGCTCAAGCTGGTTCTTAGCCTCAACTCATCGTCAACCACAAGGACAGTCGGAGAGAACAGCAACTGCTGCACAGGGGCTTCCCCCCACGCCGAGACACGTCCTTCGTCGACCGTTTCACCCCTCGCAAAATCGATCTTCATCAGTCGGCGTCGATCCTTTCAACAGTACGCGGCAAAAGTATCTGGAACCGGGTGCCGGATGTTGCACTCGAAGAACAGGAAATCTCCGCCGACAACCGGTCCAGCAGGTTTTTTACAATAGTCAGTCCCAATCCGGAATGGTTTTTCTTGGTGCTGGCCACGGGCTTGAACAATGTGGACAACACCTGCTCGGGCAAACCGGGGCCATCGTCGCAGATCTGCAGCTCCACGTAGAGCACCCCGTTCTTATGAATTTTGTCCCGGGTCGATACGCGCAAGGTTCCACCCTCAAGCATCGCTTCGACAGCGTTTTTCACCAGGTTCATCACCACCTGCTTTATCGCTCCCGCCCCGGTCGTCAGCATAGGAACGTCATCATCCAGGTCAAGCTCGGCCTTGATGTGGTGACTCTTGAAGAGACTGCCCTCAAACAGCTTGAACAGTTCCTTAATGGTCCGGTTGAGCGACAACGCCCCCTCTTCCGGCTGCTCCGGAAGATCGACATCCCGCATGCGCGCAAGGATGTCGCCGACGCGGGCTATTTCCTCTTTTATGATGGTGATTTCTTCGCTGGCGGGATTGTCTTTGCCGAGCTTCAAGGTGAGAACGTGAAGATAATTGTTGATGACGGCGAGGGGATTGTTGGCTTCGTGGACACTTTTCCGGACTTCGAGTCGCTGCATTTCCCGCTGTTCGTCGAGTTGTCGGGACTGCGCACTGCACGCCTGCCGTACGTTATCGAGGTAGCGAGATATTTGCTGGGCAAACAGGCTCAACAGGGCGCGCTGCGGCGCCAGAAGCGGCCAGGTCTGACGGGACACGCCAGCCGCCACTACGCCAACAGGGCGGCCGGCGGCGGCCAGGGGAAGAAACAGCATCCCTTCAGCAGCAAACAGGTTGCGCAGTTGCTGGTCCAGGATGGACACAGGATCCTTGTCCGTCAAATCCAACGTGCATTGGGGCTGTTGTTCCCGCAGGGCCTGCGCCGCAAGACTGAACGATTCCCGCAGCGCAATGGTTATTTCGGATAAGCTCGGCGGGCTGCCTTCATCGGCGGCCCCCGTCAATCGCTGGGCATCGTCATCGGCGAGCAAAAAGCCGACATCGTGTAAACCGAAAACAATAGCCAGGTCTCGGCGAATCCGCTTGAGCGCCTCTTTCTGGCTGACTACCCCAGCCTGCCCGGACTGGGCACTCCCCACCAGCGCGGCATGCTGAACATAATCGGCCAGCTGTTGCTGCGCCTGCTGGCGG
>JAQYWA010000020.1 GCA_030145265.1 Desulfuromonas sp.
AGATCGGCACGAAAGACCTTTTCGTCGATGGCCTTGAGCAAGTCCTTGTTGGTCGCCGATACGATCCGAACGTCGATCTGGATATCCTTGGTCCCGCCAACCCGGCGGAACGAGCGCTCTTCGAGCACCCGCAGCAGTTTGGCCTGCATGCCGGGCGCCATGTCGCCGATCTCGTCAAGAAAAACCGTCCCGCCGTCGGCTATCTCGAACAGACCCTTTTTCTGCACCTTGGCATCGGTAAAGGCCCCTCGTTCATGCCCCATCAGCTCACTTTCGAGCAGGGCCTCCGGCACCGCCGCGCAGTTGATGGCCATGAACGGGCGATCGACGCGGTTGCTTTCGTAATGGATAGCCTTGGCGATCAACTCCTTGCCGGTGCCGCTCTCACCCTGGATCAGGATGGTGCTGGCCTCGCTTTTGGCGACCTTTTCGACCATGCTGAGCACGTTCTGCATGTGCCGGCTTTTGCCGATGATGTTCCTGGCGCCGTATTTGCTGGACTGCTCGGAACGCAGGTGAGCCACCTCGCGTTTGAGCTCGCCGGTTTCAAGCGCCTTCTTGATGACGATCGCCAGTTCATCGAGGTTGAACGGCTTGTTGATGTAGTCGTAAGCCCCCATCCTCATGGCCTTGACGGCGGTTTCCAGAACCCCCAGTGCCGTCACCATGATGACAACAATGTCCTCTTCCAGCTCCTTGACCCGCTCAAGCACCGTCAACCCGTCGATGCCGGGCAGCTGGATATCAAGCAGCATCAGGTCAGGCGTCTCGTCCTTGAGAAGCTTCAGCGCATCCTCTCCGGATGCCGCCGTCATCACCTCGTACCCCTGCTTCTTGAGGTTCTGTTCCAGGGACCAGCGGATCAGGTGTTCATCATCGACGACCAGAATCTTATGTTGGCGCACGAGTATCCTCTTTCACAATTGGGGTCTCCCCCGTTATGATGGGGAGTTCGATTACAAATACGGTACCTTCCCCATGCTGACTGTCGACCCGGATGGTCCCCCCCTGCTGCTCCATCAGCCTGCGGCAGATAGCCAGGCCCAGACCGGTCCCCTGGGTTTTCGTGGTGTAGAACGGGACAAAGATTTTCTCCATCTGCTCCGTGGGGATGCCCTTACCCGTGTCGCTCACCAGGATCTGCCCAAGCTGCTGGCCGCCGCGTTCGACCAACGCGGTCTCAACGGTCAACGTCCCGCCGTCCGTCATGGCCTGAATGCCATTGATGATGACGTTGAACAGAACCTGCTGGAGCTGCTTCTCGTCGGCCCAGACCGGCGGCAGCTCGCGATCGAGATCCTTGACCCGGTGGATGTTCTTGGCCTCGGGGTGCTGGGCAATGAAAAACAGCGTCTTCTTGACCAGCGCGTTCACATCGACAAGCGAAAACTCGGGGTCGCCGGGCCGGCCGAAAAAGAGCAGGTCGGTCGCCGTCTTGTTGAGCCGGTCAATCTGCTCCAGCACCTCACCGACAATGGCTTTGCGCGGATCGTCCTCGGCGTAGTCATCGGCCAGCACCGCAATGGCGCTACCGATCCCAGCCAGCGGATTCTTGATTTCGTGGGCCACCCCCGACGCCATCTCGCCGACCGACGCCAACCGGTCGGCCCGCACCATCTGCTGGTAATGGTATTGCTCCAGCTCCTTCTTGGTTTTTTCGAGATTATTCACCATCGAGTTGAAGCTGCGGGCCAGGCTCCCTATTTCATCGGAAAACCTCGGAGTAATCCGAACCGTAAGGTCGCCGCGTTCCACCTTGGCCATCTGCCCGGCCAGTGACTGAATCGGGCGGCGGACAAAGCGCAGCAACAGGAAGGAACTCCCCGCCGACAGCAGAACGATGATGAATATCGTCGAAAATGCGAAAAACTGGGTCGAATCCCTGAGCCTCTGGGTTGTGTCGGCCAGGGAGTAATTGAGATTGAGGACTCCGAGCACCTTGCGCCCGCTACCATGGCAGAGAAAGCACCGGTCATCGGAAACTATCGGCTTGACGATGCCCAGGATGTCCTGATCTTCGATGCGAAAGATCCCGTAGTCTTGCCGGCTTTGAAAAACCGAAAGGTCGTTGGGGCCGACCTGACGACCAATCTCTTCGGGCCGGGCCGACTTGAGGACCGTCCCATTGGGATGAAAAATCCGCACATTGAGCAGTCGGGAGTTTTCTCCGACCCTCTGCAGGAGGGCCTGAACCTCTTCGCTCTGCCCGGTCCGCATGGCGTTAAAGATGGCTTTTTCAATGGTCGACAGCAGCAGGACGGCATTCTCCTGGGTTGAGGCGACCAGGTGATTGTGCTCGCGACGAATTTGAAAAAGCGTAAAGATCCCTATGCCGACAGTCAGTAGCAGGATATTCAGTATGATGACGCGACTGATAAGGCTCTTAAAAAACAATACGCACCCTGACTTTCATTGATGGCGTCACCAAAAGTCCGCGCTCAGCGTTACAGCGGCTTTCAGACCTCGACATACCTGAGGTATGCCTTCATTCCCGAAAAAGCACTAAGCCCTATACGGCGAAATTACTGTCTAGCCATCTCAAGACTTTTTGCGAAAGCATCTTCATTGGCTCGAGGAAAGACCGGAATGAGTTTTCTCCGATGCTCCAGCGGTGGCTCCTTTGGTTTTCTTGGGAGGCAGGTAGGAAAATTCCCACTCGCTGTATTTCTTACGGTCTTTGAAATCCTCGTATTCCTCAGAAAAGTTTTCTTTTTTGAACGGTTCCTCCTTGCTGCTGCTGCGAACCCCCCGGATTCCGCCGGTGGGATCCTTAATGATCACCCAGTCCTCACCGGTAAAAGGATCGGGGTAGAGTCGGCGCAGATGCCGCACCGGCTGCAGGGATCGCGGGTCACGCAAGAGATCTTCAAGACGGGCGGGATATCTCTGGATGCCGCCGTGATTCACTCCGTAGTAGCCCTCGATGGCCTTCCGGTATTGGTCGCCGCGCCAGAGCAGCTCATTTTCCTTAACCCGCTGCATGATCGAGCGCCAGGAGGTTCCGGCCAGCCCGGCAGTCAAACCGACCACCACCACCATCACCAGGACCACCATCAGGGTGACCCCGCGCTGATTTCTAAGAAACCGGCCGGGATTCATCGACTACTTTCTTCTCATCACCCGCTCGGCCGCTTCGACGAGATGGGCGGGGGTCAGCCCGTAATGGGCCAGCAGCTCTTCGGCGAGGCCAGATTGCCCGAACACGTCACGCAGTCCGACCCGTTCGACTGGCACCGGGTACCCTTCACAAATTACTTCGCAGACCGCGCCGCCGAGGCCGCCGATAACCGAGTGTTCTTCAGCGGTAACGATCGCCCCGGTTTCCCGGGCTGCCTGCAACACCAGATCGACATCGAGGGGCTTGATGCTGCCGAGATGAACCACCCGTGCCGAGATATTTTCTTCGGCCAGAATGGCTGCCGCCTCAAGGGCCTGCGCTGTCATCAGTCCGGTGGTAATAAAGGTCATATCGGTCCCCTGGCGCAGAGTCGCACCACGGCCAATGGCAAAATCGCAGCCTTCAGTGAAGACCACCGGCACCTTGGAACGACCAAGGCGGATAAAAACGGGGCCGTCATAGGCCGCCGCGGCCCGCACGGCGGCTTCGGTTTCCGGGCCGTCAGCCGGGCAAAGCACAGTCATGTTCGGCAGGGCGCGCATAATGGCCAGGTCTTCTATCGACTGATGCGAGCCGCCATCCTCGCCGACGGTGATACCGCCGTGAGTCGCCACCACCTTGACATTCATCTTGGGATACGCCAGCGATTGGCGGATTTGCTCAAACGCCCTTCCTGCGGCAAACACCGCGAAAGTCGAGGCGAAGGGGATCATTCCGCCGGCGGCCAGGCCGGCGGCCATGCCGACCATGTTGGCTTCGGCGATCCCGGCGTTGAAAAACCGCTCCGGGAATTCTTTGCCGAACATGCCGGTCTTGGTGGACCCGGAAAGGTCGGCATCCAGAGCCACCACCCGGGGGTTTTCTTGACCCAGCTCGAGCAGCGCCTTGCCGTATGCATCTCTCGTCGCGATCATTTCGCTCACAGTTCTATCCTTATCGGTAATCTGGTATCAGAGTTTAGAAATCAGGCCAACACGACAGCCGGCACATCCCTCAGGAATGCCCGAGGTGCTCAAGAGCCCGGGTAAGTTCGTCATCACTGGGTGGAACGCCGTGATAGCTGGCCTTGTGTTCAAAGAAGGGGACCCCTTTGCCCTTGACGGTGCGGGCAATGATCATGGTCGGCCGCCCCTCCGTTTCATCGGCGTTCTCGAGTGCCTGGCAGATGGCCTGTATGTCGTGGCCATCGACCTCGAGCACATGCCAGTTGAAGGACAGAAACTTGGGCCCCAGCGGACCGACGTTCATGACCTTTTCGACCTCACCGTCAATCTGCAGACCATTGTGGTCGAGAATCACACAGAGGTTGTCGAGCTTGAAATGGGCCGCGGCCATGGTCGCTTCCCAGATTTGCCCCTCCTGCACCTCGCCGTCGCCGAGCAACGAGTAGATTCGCGCACTGCGGCCAGCCAGCTTCGACGCGATGGCCAGGCCGACCGCCTGGGAAAGGCCCTGGCCCAGAGAACCGGTGCAGACTTCGACGCCGGGCGTCTTGTTCATATCCGGATGCCCCTGCAGGTGGCTGCCGAAGCGGCGCAGGGTCTTCAGGTCGTCGCGGGAAAAGTAGCCGGCCTCAGCCAGACAGGCGTACAGGGCCGGAGCGGCATGCCCCTTGGAAAGAACGAAGCGGTCGCGGTCTTCCCACTTGGGATTGCTGGGGTCATGGCGCATCTGGTGAAAATAGAGGGCGGTCAGCGCATCGATCGCAGAGAGGCTCCCTCCGGTGTGGCCGGACTTGGCAGTATTGAGCATTTTGAGAATTTCGACCCGCAACTGCCGAGCCGTCTGTTCGAGAGCCCGAACGGTTTCTTCTTTCAGCATCTTGCAAATACTCCCTTTCATCATCCCCGCAGGGAAGGTTATTCATGAAATGCCGTCAGGGCAGTGGCGAACGGCAGAGTCCGGACCGCACAGGCGCAGCCACGGACCTATCTATTTATCCTCTCCGATCAGGTAGGACAGGATGATGTCATCCAGGTTGGCCTCGGTTGCGGCAGGCTTGGGTTTCGTCGTCGCAGCGGCAGGCGCCGCTACGGGAGCGACCGGCTTGGGCGCCGGAGGAGGCGAAGCACTTGGAAGAGATGCACTTTTCGCTGCGAGAGGAGGAGACGTCCGGGCTGGAGCGGCTTCTTCGGCCGGGCCGGAAAGCCTTTTGTCGATAATTCCGTCGAATTCACCGTCTTTAAGCCGCCGAAGCATTTCCCGGTGCTGTTCCTTCATCAGTTCTTCGACCAGGCTGGTCAGGTTGTCCTTGTGGCAGAGATCGGTGTAGGACGTTTTTTTCGAGGAAAGGATCGTACCGCCACAATAAAGGAGGGTAACGACCTGCGGACTCCTGACGCCGCCGTCTTCGGTCTGCACATGGTAGACCTCACCTTTGTACCTGAAATTGTGATTGAATCCAACGACCATGCCGCCCCCGCAAATATGGTGAAATAGCAGTTCATTGTTACCACATTACGCGAAATGGCGCAAGAGGTTCCGGCCACCGCCAACAGCCTCAGCCGACCAGCAATTCCTTGATCTTGGCGACCGCCTCGAGAGCGTCGGCAGCATACAGGTCGGCACCGATGCTGTCGGCATAGTCCTGGGTGACCACAGCACCGCCGACCATGGTAAAGGTCTTGATTCCGGCATCGCGGAGCTGCTGCACCACCACTTCCATCTGCTGGATGGTGGTGGTCATCAGGGCTGACAGGCCGACGGCGTCGACCTGATGAGCCCGGGCCTGGTCGAGAATCCGCTGAGCAGGGACGTTTTTCCCCAGATCGATGACTTCGAACCCGTGGTTTTCAAGCAGGACACAGACGATATTCTTGCCGATATCGTGGATATCACCCTCGACCGTAGCCATCAGAACCTTGCCCAGACTCTGCGCCGCATCTCCCTGCAGCTCCTGCTTGAGGCGAGCAAAAGCAGCCTGCATGGTTTCGGCAGAAAGCATGACCTGTGGCAAGAAAATCTGATTGCGGCCAAACCGCCGGCCGACCTCTTCAAGCCCCGGCAACATCCCCTCGTTGCTGACCTGCAGCGGCGACAGGCCTTCGCCCAGCGCCCGTTCGACCAGAGCCTGGATGCCGTCTTTGTCCCCCTCGATAATGGCAAAACCCAGCAGCTCGCGAATCCCCAGTTCAGGGCCGTCGCCCCTGGGGATCGCCGGGGCAGCCTGCACACCGCCGTACACGGCGATATATTCCTCGGCCCGCTCATCCTTGCCGAGCAACACCATGGCGGCGCGGAAGGCGTCCATCATCCGCTCGTCCTTGGGGTTGATGATGGCGGCGCTGAGTCCGGCTTCGAGAGCCATGGCGAAAAAGGCCGCAGAAAGGATCGGCCGGCGAGGAAGACCGAAGGATATATTGCTCACCCCCAGCACAGTAGCCAGACCAAGCTCGTCGCGCACCTTGCGCAGGGAACGGATGGTTTCCATAGCCCGCTTCTGCTCGGCGGAAACGGTCAGGGTCAGGCAATCGATGATTACATCCTCTTTCGGCAGGCCAACCGAACTGGCCGCATCGAGGATATTGGCGGCCACCCGCAACCGCCCTTCGGCGGTCTCGGGAATGCCTTTTTCATCGAGCGCCAAGCCGATGACCGCAGCACCGTATTTGCGGGCGAGAGGCAGGATGGCCCTGAGACTTTTCACCTCACCGGAGACCGAATTAATCAGCACCTTGCCGTCGGCGGCCTTGAGGCCCGCCTCAAGAGCCACCGGGTCGGACGAGTCGAGCACCAAGGGAGCGCCAGACACGCCGCCCACGGCGTAGACCGCCCGCTCGAGGGCCGCCGGCTCGTCAACGCCCGGAGCGCCGCAGTTAACATCGAGCAGGGCCGCCCCGGCCGCCATCTGCTCCTGGGCTTCGCGACGGATGTAGGCCGTTTTCCCTTCGCGCAGTTCAGCGGTAAAGCCTTTTTTGCCGGTCGGATTGATGCGCTCGCCAATAATGGCGCAGGGGGCACTTTCCCCCACCGCCACCACCGAGGTACGGCTGGAAAGGAACCCGCGACGGGGCGGCGGCGTCCACGACTGATCGCGGCCGTCGAGGGCATCGCGAATGGCCCGGATATGGGCCGGGGTGGTGCCGCAGCAGCCGCCGATCACCCGCACCCCGAGCTGGATCATCCGCTCATGGTAAGAGGTCATCTCCTCGGGCGTCCCGGGAAACACGGTCTTGCCGTCCCGAAGCTGAGGAAGACCGGCATTGGCCTGGGAAATCAGCGGCACCGAAGTGACCGAACGCATTTTTTCGAGAATACCGTAAATGCCCTCGATCCCGAGACCGCAGTTGGAGCCGACCACCTCGACCCTCAGAGCGTCGAGAGTCACGGCGGCGGCTTCCGGGGGCGTGCCGAGCACGCTGCGGCCATCATCGTCAAAGGTCATCAGCGCCATTACCGGCAGCGCCGAGAATTCCCGACAGGCAATCACTGCCGCCCGTAATTCGCGGATGTCGAGAAAGGTTTCAAGGGTGATCAGATCGGCACCCGCGTCGGCAAAAGCAGCCACCTGCTCGCCGAAAATCTCAACCATTTCGTCAAACCCGGCATCGCCGACCGGCTGCAGAAAGCGTCCGGTCGGACCGATCGAAGCAGCGACCAGACGCTCGCTGCCGGCCGCCCGGCGGGCGATTTCGACCCCGGCCCGGTTGATCTCGGCGACCTTTTTTTCGAGCCCGTAGTGCCCCAACTTGACCCGGCTGCCACCGAAGGTGTTGGTCACCAGGATATCGGCACCGGCGTCGGCATATTCACGATGCACCGCCTCGACCACCTCAGCGGCATTGATGTTCATTTCTTCGGGGGAGCCGCCCGCCTTCAGGCCGCGTTCTTGAAGCATGGTTCCCATGGCGCCGTCGAGCACCAGCACCCGCTCATTGATCAATCGCAGGAAATTCGCCATTTATTCTCCTTCCGGGCGCGCTGCGCCCGTATTAGCTTGGGGCCGTCCAAAATCAAAATCGGCGGCAATCGGTTCCCTCAAGTCAACATGGCCTTTGAGCGTCTCCACCGGAGCACCATCGACCATGATCCGCACCTGGCGAATGTGAGGGAAATTGACCGCCAGGGTGTTGGCCAGGGCGTGCACCGTCAGCAGTTCAGTCATGCTGCCGCCCGGATGCCCCACTATCAGCTCCCGGCTGAAACTGACCGTGGCCGTCGCCCCATCGACCGAAACCGTCTGCACCTGGGCCTGGGGAGAGAAAACGGCAACCAGCTCACCATCCGGCCCATCGACCAGGGCCTGCAGGGTCGCCCGCAGACAGTCCTCCTCGGCCAGGCAATCCTCGATTTCACGCATTTCAGCCTTCAGGGCGGCACCATCCACAGTCGCAAAGTAAAGGAGCACCTCACGTAATTGTCGCGCTTCCTCCAGCCCGGCCGACGGCGGCGGCACCGGCTGGGACGTCAGCAGAAACTCACGGACCGCCATCAGTCCGAAGATCAACAGAATGACCAGCAGCCCCAACACGAGCAGGCGTTTTTTTAAAACTGCTTGCATACGGAACCTCCGTTCCAGACAAAAATCGGCGATGCATGCATTTATCCGTTATAAACCAAGGCAGCCGTCAGTCCAGCGACACCTGGGTTACCTCCTGCAGCGGATGGCCGAGAAAGGCGCCGCCAACCCGGACGAAGCGGGTCGGGATGTCGGTCACGAAAAACCGCGGCTGGCCCGGCGAACTCTGTCGCGGCAGTTTACGCCCGTTGAGCATGGCCTCCACGGTGCGGGAGGTTTCTTCGGCCGAGTCGACCAGGGCAACCCCGTCTCCCAGCACCTGGCGCAGAGTATTCTTCAGCAGCGGGTAGTGGGTGCAGCCGAGCACCAGGGTATCGATGCCGTTTTCCATCAGGGGAGCCAGGTATTCCCGGGCCGTCAGCACGGCCACCGGATGCTCGGCCCAGCCCTCCTCGGCGAGGGGGACAAAGAGCGGGCAGGGGGCGGAAAAGACCTCGATGGCCGGATCCAGAGTCTGGATCGCCCGGGCATAGGCGCCGCTGGCGACAGTCCCCTCGGTGCCGATCACACCGACCCGGCGGTTACGGGTGACCGCGACCGCCTTGCGCGCTCCCGGCTCGATCACACCCACCACCGGCAGGCTGAAACGCTCTTCCAGTTCGGCCAGGGCTACCGACGAGGCCGTGTTGCAGGCCACCACCAGCATCTTGACCCGCTGCTCGACCAGAAACGCCGCCGCTTCCAGGGCATAGCGCAGCACCGTCCGCGGGCTCTTGGTGCCATAGGGGACGCGGGCGGTATCACCCAGGTAAACCAGCTCTTCACCGGGGAGCAGGCGGACCATCTCTTTGAGTACGGTCAGTCCGCCAACCCCGGAATCAAATACTCCAATCGCGCGTTCAGACAAAGTTTTAATCTTCTTTCCTGGAGATAAGAAACAAGCTTTCGATACTAGTTAAGACCCCGGGGAAAGTCAAGACCCGGCTGGGCTTTTGGGCTTTGCCTTTAGACAAAAAAGCTGGTATGTTTTCATTGATACTTGACTGTAATAGTAAAATCTCCGGCCGACAGGGATTTACACATGGATTTTTCGACCATTATCGAATTTCTACAGCGCTTTGAGACGGCCAAGGTCATTGATTACCTGCGGACCCTCGACCTGGCCACCCTGCTGCACAACCCCTGGCTGCTCGCCGGCATTTGCCTGCTGGCGGTGACCGCCCTGCTGCTGCGCTGGCGCCTGCTGCTGGTTACCCTGTTCACTGTCTCGAGCCTGACCGGCCTGATCGTTTATACCCTGGATCAGGAAAAAACGGCTGGCGCCTTCGGCACCGACGCGATTGTACTTTTCGTCATGATCGGTGCCACGATTGTTTTACTCGCCATTTATTTCCTGTTCATCCAGGCCGAGTAGTTCCGCCCTCCCCCCTTTTCAGGCACGAGCAATGGTAGGATTTACCACAACCATTCCCCTTGAGATCCTGGTGGCCGCCGGTCGGCAGCCGGTCGATCTCAACAATATATTCATCACCGACCCCGACCCTCAGGGCCTGATCGAGGAGGCCGAGATAGCGGGCTTTCCCCGTAATATCTGCGGCTGGATCAAGGGGCTCTACAGCGTCGCCCTGCGCCGCGACATTCGCGAAATAATCGCCGTCACCGAAGGGGACTGCTCCAACACCCAGGCCCTGATGGAAGTGCTCACCCTAAATGGAGTCGCCACCATCCCCTTCGCCTACCCCTATGACCGGGCCCCGGAAACCCTGGCCCACGAGATCGGCAAGCTGGCTGACCGCTTCGGCGTCAGCATCGAGCAATGTGAAACCGCCCGGCTGCAACTGGCTGGGGTGCGCCGCAAGGTCCACGAAATCGACCGCCTTTGCTGGGAAGAGAATCGGGTCACCGGGGGAGAAAGCCACTACTACCAGGTATGCACCTCGGACATGAACGGCTGCGTCGCAAGTTTTGAGACTGAGGTCGACTGTTTTCTCGCCGAGGCCCGTCAGCGGGAGCCGCTCAAACAGTCGTTGCGGCTGGCCTACATCGGTGTGCCGCCGATCATGACCGGCCTCTACGAGGAGTTCGAAGCGCTGGGCGCCCGGGTCGTGTTCAACGAAACCCAGCGGCAATTCTCCATGCCTTTCGCGGTCGACTCCCTGGTCGAGCAGTACCGGCGCTACACCTATCCCTACGACATCTTCACCCGCCTCGACGACATCGAGCAGGAACTTGCCCGCCGCCAGGTCGACGGGGTCATCCACTACGTGCAGTCCTTCTGCTTCCGGCAGATTGAAGACCTGATCGTGCGCAAGCGCCTCAAGGTGCCGATCCTCACCCTCGAGGGGGATCGCCCGGGACGGCTCGACGCGCGCACCCGCATCCGCATCGAAGGATTTGTCGAAATGATTAAGGCGAGAAAACCATGACCGGACTCGGCATCGACCTGGGAAGCCGCCAAACCAAGTTCGCCGCATGCGATGACGACCGCCTGCTCTGGCTGAAGACCTTCGACACCATCCCCTTCTACAAGCAGTACGGCAGCATGCAGGACGGCAAACTGGTACTCGACTTCGCCGCCATGGGGATCCTCTCAGCGGAGGAACTGGCCGCCACCTCGCTAGTCGTTACCGGCTACGGCCGCAACACCCTCGATCTGGCCGGCGGCCGGGTAATCCCCGAAATCCAGGCCCATGTCGCGGGGGCGAAATTTCAGACCGGCCTGGGCACGTTTACCTTGCTCGACATGGGCGGGCAGGATTCGAAAGTGGTCCGGGTCGAAGATGGGATTTTGGTCGACTTTGCCATGAACGACAAGTGTGCCGCCTCATCGGGGCGTTATCTGGAAAACATGGCCAAGGTGCTCGACATCTCCATCGAGGAGATGTCCCGTCACTACCGCAACCCGGTGCCGCTCGACGCCACCTGCGGGATCTTCGGCGAAAGCGAACTGATCGGCAAGATCATCGAGGGGCACTCCCTCGAAACCCTCTGCGCCGGGGTCAACAAGACCCTGATCAAGCGCGTCGCCCCGATGCTCAGACGCTTCCCCCAAGACATCATCGTGCTGACCGGCGGCGTCGCTAAAAGCCCGGCCTTCTTTGAACTGCTGCGCGAGGCGACCGGGGCCGACATCCGCATTCCCGAACAGCCCCAGCACAACGGCGCCATTGGCTGCGCCCGCGTCGCCGGCGCCTGAACGCCGCTTACCAACCCTCATGAGGTAACCATGTCTTTGAAAAATCGCGACCTGACCTTTATCGCCATCGTCGCTTCCGTATTTGGTGTCTTCTACCTGATTTCCGGCGACATCAAAACTGCCCGGGTGCCCTACGACGACAATCACAAGCAGTACCTTGCCGTGGTTCAGAGCGACGGTAAGATAGCCGCCGAAAAGTTCTGCGGCAAGTGCCACAAGCCCGAGGGTCCGGCCCCCCTTCCCAAGGACCAGAATCACAGCGTCCAGGCCCGCTGCCTGATCTGTCACAAGTGGCAGGAACACTAATCCCGACATGAATGCACCATCGGCTACCATCGACTTTTCGGCTGAACTCGACGCCCTGAGTCGGGACCTGTGCCGCCAGATCCCCGAACTGGCCCACATCGATCCGGACCGGCTGCTCTTTTCCATCGCCCGCTCGCGGGCCAAGGGAACCCACGGCACCTATGCCCGCATCGCCCCCTTGCGCTTCGCCGGCGGCAGCCGGGAGCACACCCGCCGCCGCGGTCCCTGGCGGGAGACTTTCCGGCTGCCGGTGCTGCAGCACGAACAGCGGGAAATCTACTACCTGATCACCATTTTCATCCCCCGCTTCCTGCGCCTCTCCTTCGAGCAGAAACTATCGACCATCGTCCACGAGCTGTATCACATCTCCGAAACCTGCGACGGCGATATCCGCCGGTTTCCCGGTCGCAACTTCGCGCACGGCTCTTCGCGAGCAGCCTACGACCGGATCATCAAACAGCTGGTCGACCGCTACCTGGCCAGCAATCCCCCCGAAGCTCCGCTGGACTTCCTGCACCTCGAGGAAATCCGCTGGAACCAGCAGCAAATTCGCATCAGCGGCATCACCACCCCCATCCCCCGTGCCCATCTGGTTGCCCGCTCACGCAGCTGACCCCGCCAGAACCGCCCTACTCCCGCCCGACCACAAAACGCAAACCCTCTGTTTTAATGTGTATTTACCTCAGAATTATCTTGATCTCCAGCTTGACTTGTCCCGCCAGCGCATTAAAGTTACCCAATTGAGTGGCGGCGCACGACCATGCCTTTACCGGATCATCGAACCAACCACGACACAAAACCAACGATCAGGCAACAGACTTTCGCTGGAGAACAGACCGGCGAGCATTTCTGAACACCGGCGTTCGCTAATCGAGGCCGAAAGAGAGGGGGT
>JAQYWA010000374.1 GCA_030145265.1 Desulfuromonas sp.
GTGGGGGTGAAAAACATCCGCTATCCGATTGTCTTGCTCGACAAGCGGAAAGACAAACAGCACACGGTGGCCCGCATCAACATGTACGTGGACCTTCCCCATCATTTCAAGGGAACCCACATGAGCCGCTTCATCGAAATTCTCAACCAGCATCACGATGAAATCAGCATCGAGCGGATCGACACCATCCTGCAGGAAATGAAGGACCGGCTCGAAGCCTCGTGCGCCCACCTGGAAATGAAATTCCCCTATTTCATCGAAAAGCAGGCGCCGGTTTCCAAAGCCCGCAGCCTGATGGAATACCAGTGCCAGATGATCGGCAGCCTGGGCGAGACGACCGACTTCCTCCTCGGCGTCACCGTGCCGGTCACCTCGCTGTGCCCCTGCTCCCGTGAAATCAGCGCGCGCGGTGCCCACAACCAGCGCAGCGCCGTCACCGTGCAGATCCGCTACCGCAAGCACATCTGGCTCGAGGACCTGATCGAGTGGATCGAGAGCTGCGGCAGCGCCCCGGTTTACTCGCTGCTCAAACGCGAAGACGAGAAGGCGGTGACCGAGCAGGCCTACGACAACCCGATGTTCGTCGAAGACATCGTGCGGGCGGTAACCGAGAAGTTGCAGGGCATCGAGGATATCGAGTGGTTCCGGGTCGAGTGCGAGAATTTCGAGTCGATCCACAACCATTCGGCTTACGCCCTGGTCGAACAGCACGGCTAACCCGCCCCCCCTGTGGATAAGTCTGTGGAAATGGTGGACAAGTTATTGACGGGACAGCGAGCGGCGGATAAATCAAACTCTCAGGCAACGGTGCTGGGCATCTTCGCCAAGGAACCGGTTCCGGGACAGGTCAAGACCCGCCTCTGCCCCCCTCTCGCTCCGACCGAAGCCGCCGAGTTGTACCGGGTCATGCTGGAAGAGACGGTGGCCCGGATGAGTGAAGGCCCCTTCGCCCTAGTCCTCTTCTACGCCGGCCGGCAAGACTATTTTCGTACGGCGTTTCCCGCCCTGAGGCTCATCCCCCAAGCTGAGGGCGACCTCGGCCGGCGCATGGAACAGGCCCTGCGCCTGTTGCTCGAAGAGGGATTCGCGGCGGCGGCCCTGATCGGCTCGGACAGCCCGGACCTCCCCTTGGACCGGGTCGCAGAGGCCTTTGCCACCCTGGCACAAGCCGACTGCGTCACCACCCCGGCCGGCGACGGCGGCTACGTGCTGATCGCTTCGCGCCGCCACCGCCCAGGACTCTTTTGCGACATCCCCTGGAGCACCCCGCAGGTACTCGACGCCACCCGCCACCGGGCCGCCGAACTGGGCATCGACTACCGTGAGCTGGCCCCCTGGGAAGACATCGACGATCTCGCCTCGCTGAAATGCCTGCTGCAGCGCTCGCCCGACTCGGCCACGGCGAAATACGCCCTGACCCGACTCGCCCACCGTTTTTAATCTGCCGTCGCCTTGCCCTGACTCGTGAAGCAGGGGTATAATTGTTTGGCTCTATAGCCCGAACAAGGTATCCACGCAGAGCCGCATGTAGAATCAAAAACCCAACCCCCTGGACACGGATCAGGCAAAAGCAAACGGATTTACAACCCAAACAAAGGTATCAACGCAAAGACGCAGAGTCGCAGAGAAGACCTAAGATAAATCCTGTTTTGTATATGTTTTTCCCCTGCGCCCTTGCGTCTCTGCGTTAAGACTATCATTTGATTTGTCTTGACCTTTGTTTTGGTTATAGAGCCGAAAGCAAAAGACGTGTTTCTGGTTAAATCCGTGTAATCCGTGTCCCAAGGTTTTGACCTGGCCTTTAAACCCTAGATCTTCTTTTTCGAACGCAGATGAAAGCAAAAGCCTCATAGGGGCGGTGATTCGTTATTCGTGATTGGTCTTAACCCTGATCACCAGCCACCCTTTTTTGGCGGCCCATAATTAACCCAAATCCCGCTGTCTGGAGAACCTTTGACTGACCTGGAATATATCGAACGGATTTTTCTTTTGCCCGAGGGTGAAGACCGCGAGCTCCAGTTCCGGCAGGACCCGGCCCTGCGGCGGATGCTGCCGGAACTTTACCGGCTCGACGGCGTCCCCCAGCCTCCCATTTACCACCCGGAAGGGGACGTGCTGACCCACACCCTGCTGGCCATCCGCCATCTCCCCGCCAACCCCGACCGGCGCCTGGCCTGGGGAACCCTACTGCACGACATCGGCAAAGCCGCCACCACCCAGGAAATCGACGGCCGCATCCGCGCCTTCGGCCACGACCGGGCAGGGATCGAACTGGCGGACGCCACCCTGACCCGGCTGGGGATAGCCGCAGAGGAGCGGAGCGACATTCTCTGGCTGATTCGCCACCACATGTTTGCCCTCAGCTGGCAGATGTCCGATCACGCCAAACTCAGCCCGCGGCAGTGGCGTTTCATCAAAGACCCGCG
>JAQYWA010000375.1 GCA_030145265.1 Desulfuromonas sp.
CGAACCTTGAGCAGCACCACCTGCTTCGACACGATCCCCTTGTTGGCGTACTCGCGCACGATGTGCTGCAGCTCCTTCTCGCTGATCTTGTCCTCGTGCCCCGGTTTGAGCACCACCAGCGCCAACGGACGCTCGCCCCAGCGTTCGTCAGGCTGGCCGATCACAGCCACTTCAAGCACCGCCGGCACGTGGGCGATGATGTCCTCCAGTTCAAGGGTCGAGATCCACTCGCCGCCTATTTTGATCACGTCTTTGGTGCGGTCGGTGATCTTCACATAGCCTTGTGCGTCGATGTTAGCCACGTCGCTGGTGTGCAGCCAGCCCTGATCCCACAGCTTTTCAGAGCTGCGGTGATCCTTCAGGTAGCCCTGGGTCAGCCAGGGGGTGCGCACCACGATCTCTCCCGCGCTGCGACCATCATGCGGCACATCGTTCCAGTGCTCATCAACAACCCGCAAATGCACCAGCGGAATCGGTACCCCGGTCTTGCAGCGGATCGCCGCCTCCTCTTCCGGTTCGCCATCGAGCATATCCGGGGTCAGGTGCGAAAAGGTCAAAATCGGGCAAGTCTCCGACATGCCGTAACCGGTAAAGATGTCGATCCCCCGCTGCATCGCTTCCAGGCACAGCGCCTTCGACATGCTCGCTCCACCAATGATCACCTTCCACTGAGACAGATCGACCTGGGCACTCAGTGGCGCCTTCAGCAGCATGTGTAAGATGGTCGGCACACAGTGGGAAAAGGTCACCTTCTCACGATCGATCAGCGCCAGCAGATGATCCGGCACGTAACGCCCCGGATAGACCTGTTTCACCCCCAGCACTGTCGCCGCATAGGGAAGCCCCCAGGCATGCACATGGAACATCGGAGTGATCGGCATGTAGACGTCCTCGCGGTGAAAACGCCCCTGAGACATCGGCGTACCGAGCGCCACCAGGATGCCCATGGTATGTAGTACCAACTGCCGATGGCTGAAATAGACCCCCTTCGGCAGACCGGTGGTGCCGGTGGTGTAAAAGGTCGTGGCACGGGTATGTTCGTCGAAATCGGGGAAGTCGAACTGGGTTGCAGCTCCGGACAACAGAGCTTCGTATTCACCGACAAAAGGGATGCTTGTAACCGGCGTCCGCGGCTCGTCATTGAGCAGCACGTAGGACTTCACCGTATCGATGCGCCCCTTGATCTGGTCGAGGATCGATATGAAATCGCCGTTCACCAACAGCACGTCGTCCTCGGCGTGGTCGATGGTGAAGAGGATCTGTTCCGGCGACAGGCGCACGTTGATGGTGTGCAGCACCGCACCGATCATCGGCACCGCGAAGTAGCACTCCAGGTAGCGATGGCTGTCGTAGTCCATCACCGCCACCGTGTCCCCCTGTTTCACCCCAAGCTCGGTCAGCACATTGGCCAGGCGGCGGATGCGCTCCCCCAGGGTGCGGTAGTCGAAGCGGAATTTGTCGCCATAGACGATTTCTTGCTGGGGAGTGCTCACCAGCGGGGCCTGAAGCAGGTTCTTAATCAACAGCGGATAGCGGTAAGCTGATTCGGTACGAGGGATGAGGGTATCGGGCATGGAATACTCCAGAATAAAAAAAGATCAGGGGGAATTAACGACTCTAAGCTCTAAGAATAACACTGGAACCGGCATACGAAAACAAAAAATCAGCACACTGCCCAGCGTCTTGCATCCGGAAATTCGAACGGTAGAATATAGAAAATTCTGGTTATGTAGTTTACTCAAGTAGGGACGACGTCTGTCCCCCCGAATCGTGGGGCCAGGCTTTTCGACAGGTTCAACCCACCCCTTAAAGCCGCCGGTCCCGGCCGGCAGCCGGGTTCTTTCTTTGCTACGTCCAAAGAAAGAACCAAAGAAAGGACGGTGGCTGCGCCGCATCACTGTCGCAGCGGCCGCCGGTTCCTGCGATCACATCAGCAATGGACAAACAGTGCGACGCTTGCGGTGCGGTTCCACGGCCGCAGAGGCTGCGGGTGCCTGAGTCCTGCGGTCGCGTCCACCATTTCAGCAAAGCTGTTGGGTGAAAACCCCATCTTGGGCTAACAGCGTCGCAAATTGGTGGTCAGCTAGAAAGGACACGCGGAGGAGGGAGAGGATATCCGCACCCCTTAAGCCACTCCCTAAGCGACCCGCTCTTTCATGTCGCGCTTCCACCTGCACCGGAACCCCACCGGCACCACAGGGCGCCGCCGGAGAAAAAGGAACGGGACCGTCCGCAGGCGCCACCATCCCGCCGCGACAGTCATGCCCCCGGCCAGGGAAGCCGATTTTTGCTTACTTTTTGGCGGCTTGCAAAAAGTAAGGCGTCTGGCGGGACGCGACCCGCCGATTTTGGTTTTGGGCTTTGCTCCTGTTTTCGCCTGAAATATAGGGGATCACTGGAGCGAAGTGCATAACCAGATAGAAAA
>JAQYWA010000376.1 GCA_030145265.1 Desulfuromonas sp.
CCTTTGTCGGTCTCGGGCTGGACGGTGTCGAGGCCTACAACACCGGGGCAACCAACGACGACATCGACTGGTATATTACTCAGTCCCGCCAGCGCGGGCTGATCGTTACCGGCGGCAGCGATTTTCATGGCATAGAAGGAGGCGAGATCGTCATCGGTGGCGGCCGCGGCAACCTGAAAATACCCTACGCCTGCGTCGAGGAAATCCGCCAGGTCGCCGAAAAACGCCGCTCGGCCGAGGCCTAGTTGTCTGCGCCGCACAAGCAAACGTACAGATTGACGCCGAGATTGCGGCAAAGGGACGTTTCCGGATGGAATCAAGGCATGATTTGCCCAAATCCCGGCGGCCGTGTTATCATAAGTTTTTTGCGGCCATGCCTTCGGTGAATCAGGCTCACCGGCTCTTCCTTTCTGCCATGGCATGGCCACCGGTTAGACAAATGAACGTTAAAGGAGCAGCAATGTCTCAGGTAAAAGATGGCGATACCGTCAAAGTGCATTACACCGGAACCCTTGAAGACGGTACCGTTTTCGATAGTTCGGAAGGGCGTGACCCGCTTGAGTTCACTCTTGGCCAGGGCCAGTTGATCCCCGGCTTCGAAAAGACCGTGCTCGGCATGACCTCCGGCGAGGCGCGGACTGTGACTATCCCCGCTGAAGATGCCTACGGCCCCTATCGCGACGAGATGATTCTGGCCGTCCCCTGTGAGCAGCTTCCCGCGGATATGAAACCCGAGGTGGGGATGCAGATGCAGGTTGGCCAGGAAGAAGGACAGGGGATGGTGGTGACGATTATCAAAATTACCGACAAAGAAGTCACCCTCGACGCCAACCACCCGCTGGCCGGCAAGTCTTTGACTTTCAATATTCAGCTTCAGTAGTACTTTTTTTACTGACGAAATGACACAGGGGCAGTCCGACGGGCTGCCCCTGCCGTCTTTGGACGAAAAAACATGGAATCCCGTTCTTTTTTTGCCACCGCCCCCAAGGGGATCGAACCGCTGCTGGCCGATGAACTGCGTGCCCTCGGCATTGAAAATGTTGCCGAGACCCGTGCCGGCGTTTCTTTCTCCGGCACCCTGGAAACTGCCTATCGGGTCTGCCTCTGGTCGCGGTTGGCCAACCGTGTGTTGCTGCCGCTGGCGAGCTTTGCTGCCGCTTCACCGGAACAACTCTATGACGGGGTGCGTGCCATCGATTGGAGCGAGCACCTTGCCGCCGAAGGCACTCTGGTGGTGGATGCCAACGTGTCCCACTCGCAGGTCACCCATTCGCACTACGCGGCCCTCAAGGTCAAGGACGCGGTGGTCGATCAGTTTCGCGACCGTAGCGGTGTGCGTCCCTCAATCGATTCCGAGCGTCCCGATGTGCGCATCAATCTCTACCTGTTGCGCGATACGGCGACCATCAGCCTTGACCTCTCCGGCGACAGTCTGCATCGACGCGGCTATCGCGACGAGGGAGTGCTGGCGCCGCTCAAGGAGAACCTGGCGGCGGCTATCCTGATTCGTGCCGGCTGGCCGCAGTTTGCCGCCGAGGGCGGAGCGTTGCTCGATCCCATGTGTGGTTCGGGCACCCTGCTGCTCGAAGGGGCGCTGATGGCCGGGGATATCGCTCCCGGGTTGCAGCGTCCGTATTACGGATTTCTCGGCTGGCGTGGCCACGATGCCGGCCTCTGGCAGCAGCTTCTGGATGAGGCTCACCAGCGTCGCGCCGCCGGGCTGACGCGCATCCCGACCATCGTCGGGTTCGACGCCGACCACAAGTCGGTGCGGGCGGCCCTGGCCAACATCGAGCAGGCCGGGTTGCGCGAGCATATCCACGTCGAGCGCCGCGAGGTCGCCGCCCTGGCGCCTTTGTCCGGCAAGCACGCTGCCAGCGGACTGGTGGTGGTCAATCCCCCTTACGGCGAGCGGCTCGGCGAGGTCGAAGCCCTCAAAGAACTGTACGGCACCCTCGGCGACCGTCTGAAAGAGCATTTCACCGGATGGAAAGCGGCGGTCTTTACCGGCAATGTCGAGCTGGGCAAAAAGATCGGTCTGCGGGCGAAACGCATGCACACCCTGTACAACGGCGCCATCGAGTGCAAGCTGTTGCACATCGAGGTGCAGCCGGAGAACTTCGTCGATCGCCATCGCGCCCCGTCCCCGGTGCCGCTCAGCGAGGGGGCGACCAGTTTCGCCAACCGGCTGCGCAAGAATCTCAAAACCTTCGGCAAATGGGCCCGCAAGGAGGGGATCTCCTGTTATCGTCTGTACGACAGTGACATCCCCGAGTACGCCGTGGCCGTCGATTTCTACGAGGGTCGGGTCCATGTGCAGGAATACCAGGCGCCGAAAGAGATCGACGAGCGCAAGGCCGCCCTGCGTATGCGCGAGGTGATGGCGGTGCTCCCCGAGGTGCTGGAGGTGCCGGATGATCATGT
>JAQYWA010000021.1 GCA_030145265.1 Desulfuromonas sp.
CGTTACGGCCTGCTGCTTTGCCAATTGGGAACTTACGACCCCCTGTTACCAGAACGCCGCTCCCTTGAGCTACCGAGGTGAACGGACAACTCCCCGGACGGGACTTAAACCCGCTTGATATTCAGTTGTTACTGCGTACGGACACCATACCAATTGCCTGGTATCCACCTGAATTAAGTATGGTGTCCCCCGATCTGCCCAGTATATTCAAGCGATTATAGGCGCGGCCTTCAGCCTTTTTTCTCTCAATATCTATAAAAGTACGTCACGGTTAGAACAGTTTTTAGAACAGTCTGAACTTCCGCTCTTTTAGCTGAAAGTCGCTTCAAGAGACTACTTGGCTGTTTACTTTTACCATGTCTTCAGTTTCTGGTCACTCACATCATTGTGCGACCATCCTTCAGCAGGAAGTCGAGCACGAAGAGGATTTGCAGTCTCTCTTGGAAGATTATGAACTATTGGTCAGGGCAATGAAGGAGTAGTCAACTGTAAAAATCTATTCTGGAGTGTTTTTGCCTGCGGTAAAGGCCCGCGCCAAACAGACAAGAACAGGTGTCATGCACCCCCAACCGAGTGCCAAAACGAGCATGCCCCCCAAAGATGGAAGAGCCTCGGTAGCTCCCATCCTTGCCCCACTGTAATAGGCAAGGGGGCCGCCGATGGCTCCGAAAAAGACCGCCAACAGCATGCGGCCCCGCAACCAGGCCAGGGAAACATTAAGGGTGGCGGCAAAATTCAGCCACAGCGAAACCATCCAGGGAGGGCTTAAGGGTCGCGGCAGCAGGTACGCCACCGGCAGAAATACCCCTGCCGCTACCAGGACGGTGTCGAACAGAAATCCGAGAATCCCCGCCGCCATAAGAAGCTTCAGCTCCCCGGAGCGGTTTTCTGCCAGAGTAAGATGGACACCCAGCACCGGCACCATCGCCAATGGTCCCAGCCAAGGCATTCCCTTGGCAGCACCAAGTACCGCGGCAAACCATGCTGCCTGAAACAAGATGAAGTTGCTTAATTTCCTTGTCATTCGACCTTCACCCCGAACATTCTTTCCAGTGCGGTCCGACGATAAGCAAAGATGTATTCAAGCCGGCGGGCAACAGTGCCCGAAAGAAGCCTGCTGAATGGATCGAATGGAATACTGAAGTGGATTATGTCTTGCATCTCGACCCCATTTTCTAATTCCCTGAAATGGTGCTGATGGTGCCAGAAACGGTATGGCCCAAAGCGCTGTTCGTCAACAAAAATGAAAGGATGCACCACGTGGGTGATCTCGGTGACCCATTTGACCTTGATCAGGCCGAAAGGCGCAACAGTGTAGGTTGCTATCATACCGGGATGCATCCGCTCCGGAACAGGTGAAGTCAGTTTTAAACACAAATCCGGTGGTGTAATGAGCGGGAGATTGGCCGGATTTGAACAGAAGTTCCACACCGTCTCAAGATCAATGCACAACCTTTGTATTTTTTCAAAACGGATCATCCGCATACAAATCCCTTTGGTCCCGCCTTTACGGCGACTTATCAATACCTTTATGCCAGCGCTGAGGCAGCTTGCGCAGTTTGGCGACATCATAGCCATGATGATCCAAATCCTTCAGCAGTCTCTGGTAATCACCCTCCGGGATCTCCGGCGTACGGGCCATGATCCAGACATAGTCACGCTTGTTGCGGCCGATGACAGTCTGGGTGTAGTCTCCATTGAGATGAGTGATCAGGTACTCAGCCTTGATCGGCCAGATGAACTGCCTCCCCCAGGTGGAATTGTTGACCGTGTCGACGATGAAGCCGCGCGGGTTGTAGCGTTTGAGCGGGCCGTCGAAGCCCCCCTTGTTGAAGGTGAAGACCGTGTCGATACTCCCGTCCGGATCAAGCCGGTAGGTCTCGACGCCGTTGTAGGCATCGATCTCGATAAAGGTCGGAATGCAGGCGATAACATACCACGGCCCCATGAAACGATTTATGTCAACCTTATCGACCGTCTTGAGCGGCGGCAGGGAGGTGGCAGGGAGGCGGTGCAACCTGTCATCATCAGCAGGGCAATCGTCAAAAAAGTATGTTTCATGGTTGGGCCCTCCTTTCCAACGGATGCAGCAACGGCTCACCGTGATATAACGGCTTGGTGAACAGCAGTTGCAGGTCGCCGGTAAAGCTCTCCGCAAAACCTCCCTCGCAGTAGCAGAGATAAAACTCCCACATCCTGATAAAGCGTTCGTCGAAGCCCATACCCATGACCTGCTCCAGGTTGGCATGAAAGGCAGTTCTCCATTCCCGCAGGGTCCGGGCGTAGTGCGGCGAGATATCCTCCAGATTTGTCAGGCACAGGTCTGTCTCACGGGCCACGGCCTCGGATATGGCATGCAGCGCCGGGCAGCAGCTGCCGGGAAAGATGTAGCGGTTGATGAAGTCGGGGGCTTTCAGGTAACGCTCATAGTGATGGTCCGGCATGGTGATGGCTTGGATCAGGGCGGCGCCGTCCGGTTTCAGCCGGTCGGAACAGGTGCGGAAATAGGTCGGCAGGTGGCGGTGGCCGACCGCTTCGATCATCTCGATCGAAACCAGCCGGTCGAACTGCCCGGTCAGGTCACGGTAGTCCTGCTGCAACAGGGTGATCCGATTGTTCAGTCCGCAGGCCGTGATTTTTTCTGCCGCCAGGTCGTGCTGTTGCTGTGAGATCGTGGTGGTTGTGACATGACAACCATAATCCCGGGCGGCGTGGATGGCAAAACCGCCCCAGCCGGTGCCGATTTCCAGTACCTTCATGTCAGGGGTCAGCCCAAGTTTTCGGCATATCCGGTCGAACTTGGCAGTCGATGCTTCCTCCAACGTGCTGTCATCCCGTTCAAAAATGCCGCATGAATAGGCCATGGTCGGGTCAAGGAAAAGCTGATAGAAATTGTTGCCCAGGTCGTAGTGGGCGGCGATGTTCCTGCGGCTGCCGGTACGGGTGTTGTCGTTCAGATTGTGCAGCAGGCGCTTGAGCGGAACGGCCAATCTGGCCAGACCACCCTCCAGTTTCTGCTGGGCCTCCTGATTGCGCACCATGATCCGTACCAATACCGTCAGGTCGCTGCAGGTCCAGAGACCATCCATATAGCTCTCACCGGCAGCGATGGTTCCGCCGAAAGCCACCCGCCGGTAAAAGTCCGGGTGCTGTACCCGCACCGTGGAGGTTAACTCCAAGTCGGTACGACCGAATTCCTGACGTTCGCCCCGGTCTACCAGAACCAGATGACCATGCCTGATCGCAGTCAGACTTTTGAACACCAGGCTCCGTGCCAGTTTATTGATGATGCCGGTCGTCGTTGACGCGGACTGCGGACGGGGATTGCAGGTCTGTTCGTTCTGATTCATCTGCTGTACCGTCCTTTCCTGATGTCAAGCTGTTCCGGGTGCGGGCAGAAGGGGGCCCCTTTCCATTTCAGGCGCAGTGCCTGCCAGTAGATGGCAGCAATGACCTTGGCTGTCATGAACGGCCAGTGCAAAAGCACTCCTGCCAGATTGCCGCCCGTCAGCGGCTGTCGCCGGAGATGCAGCGAGACGTTAAAAACCTGTTCTCCCTGCCGGGTGTTGGTCATGCGTACTGCCAATTGTTCTGCCGGAGCGGTGAAACGCCAGTCATAGACAATATCCATCGGCATGAAGGGCGACACGTGGAATTCCTTGTCCAGACGGTACCGGTACCATTCGCCGTCACGCTGGTCCGTCCGGGAATCAAAGGCTCGCAGGTATTCCTCCCCCCAGGGGGTGTTGTGAATCTCGACCAAGAAAGCTTCCAGGGTGAGTCCGTCCTCGGCAAAGCAGTAATAGATGCTGATCGGGTTGAAGCAGTACCCCAGATAGCGCAGATGGGTCAGGAGCCGGATCGGCCCCTGCGGCCGTCTGCCCAGTTGCCGCTCCACCTCTTCGCGCACGGCACTTTCGAGCAGTAACGTCTCGGGGCGGAAATGGTCCGAGCGTCTGAACGTGGCCCAGTTCGGACGTTCCACCGACCAGAGCCAGTGACTCGCGAAAACAGTCTCCAGCTCCGTAAGGTCGAGATACAGGAAAAACAGGCTGTAACGGAACGCATTACCGACCGGCGTCAGGCGTTGATGGCCGACCTGTCCGGTATAGAGGCAGCTTTCCATGGCTAGAGCCCCTTCCCGAATTGCCGGCAGACCGCCAGGGCACTTTTGACGCCGTCTTCGTGAAAGCCCCAGCCCCAGTAGGCGCCGCAATAGGAGGTGCGGTTGACACCGCTGATCTCGTCCTGCCGTTTTTGTGCTTCGAAGGCGGCAGTTGAGTAGACCGGATGGTGATAGATCAAACGGCGGATGATCGCGTTCGGATTGATGGCTTCCGGACTGTTGAGCGTCACGCAGAAATCCACCGGTGCGTTGATGGTCTGCAGCAGATTCATCCAGTAGGTCAGCACGACACTCCCCTGCTCCCGGCGGGGGATCAGGCAGTTCCAGCTGGCGCGGACCTTGGGGATCGACGGCAGCAACCGAGTGTCGGTGTGCAGCACCGTATCGTTTTTCTGGTAGGGGATGGCTCCCAGTAGAGACCGTTCCGCAGCGGACGGATCGGCCAGCATCCCCAAAGCCTGGTCGCTGTGGCACGCCAAAACCACATGGTCAAACTCCTCTTGCTCGCCGCCGCGGGGGGTGATCTTCACTCGATCACCGAAACGCTGCACGCGTTCAACCGGAGTTGACAGGCGGATCCGGTCGCGGAAGGGACGTATCAGCGGCTCAACATATTGGCGGGAACCGCCTTTGACCACTCGCCAGGTGGGCTGATCCAGCACGTCGAGCATGCCATGATTGGTGAAAAACTGCACGAAAGCCGCCGCCGGGAACGAGAGGAATTGAGCCGGATCGGCCGACCAGACCGCCGCACCCATGGGGATGAGGAACTTTTCGATGAACAGTGGCGAATAGCCGTGGGAACGGAGATAATCACAAAGTTTCAGGTTAAGATCGCTACTGCCGGACAACTCCGCAGAGGCACGATTGAAGCGGAATATTTCCAGCAGCATCCGCCAGAAAGGAAGGCTGAACAGGTTTTTACGCTGGGCAAAAAAACTGTCCAGATTGCTGGCACGGTATTGCAGCCCGGTCGTTTCGCAGACGGCTGAAAAGCTCATTACGCTCGGTTGGGATGTAACGGCAAGCCGCTCCAGCAGCTTGATGAAGTTGGGGTAAGTGCGTTCATTGAAGACAATGAAGCCGGTATCCACCGCATAGCTTGTACCATCATGGGACACATCAAGCGTGTTGGTGTGCCCCCCGGGATAATCGTTGGCCTCGAACAGGGTGACCTGATGCTCCCCGCACAGCAGGTGCGCAGCAGTCAATCCGGATATGCCGCCGCCGATGATCGCTATCTTCATGGTTACCCCCCCCGCGCTTCATATCAGCGGCCTGGTCTCTGTCACCCGGAACCATACGGCATGGGTGACGGCAGCGCCGGCTCCAGGACCGACTATTTCATCGGTGTTTGCCTTGATGGTTGCCAGCAAATCCCCCTCTTCCTCGGTCCTGATCATCTCCAGGTCCAGACGAACTCCGCTGAAACCGGGGCCGCTGGTCTTGAACAGGTAGGCTGCATGACGGTTGCAGGTCAGGTTCTTATAGGTGCGCTTGTCGGTCATCCCCCAGACCAGTGTGGTCTCATCAATGACGTGCGGTCGGGAATAGACCGCGCTGTTGACTTTGCCATCCGACGAGGATGTGGACATAACCCCCAGTCCGGGATGGGTAAACAGTTCAGCAAGATTCATGGCTGTAGCTCCTTTTGGTTATAATATGATTACTGCATCCACTGTGACACCAGTGCAGCGAACCAGGTTGTTACTCCACACAGGAAGCAGCCCCAGCAGATATCGACCCAGACCATCCTGACCGGCCAGTTCGCCAGCGTAGACATGTTGGTCATGTCATAGATACCGTAAACCACCAGTCCAAAGAGGGCGCCCCATCCCAGAGACGAAGCAGCCAGGTTGGCCGGATCAACCCTCGGCAGAACGAACAGCACAATACCCAGCGGCAGCAGCAGGTAAACCAGCGCCGCAGCCCAGTAGACCGGGATGATGGTGGTCCCCCGGACCCGGGCGTAGGGGCCAAGTTCATTGATATAAAAGCCCTGCATCAGCTTGGCCAGCCAGAGGTAGTCAAGCAGCAGCGTGAACGGCAGGCAGAGCAGGTAGACCTTAAGGGTGTGCAGCATGTCAGGCTCCTCCTTTAGGTGGCAACGGAAAAAACGCACTGGTCCGGCGCTTGTACTCCTGGAAATCGGCTCGCTTTTCGTAGTTTTTTTCCAGCATCGGGATACCGGAGACCTTGAGGATCAGGAAGGTGATAGTCAGCGGGCCGATAACCGTCAGCCAGCCGCCCGGCAGGCCCAGCGTCATCAGCCATATCCCCCACCAGAGGGTCACCTCGCCGAAATAGTTGGGATGACGGGTGTAGCGCCACAGGCCTGAGGTCATCAGTTTACCTTTGTTATCTGGATTTCGGATAAACATCAGCAGTTGCCAATCGCCAATGGCCTCAAAACCGAAGCCGTACAGCCAGATCGCCAGACCAAGAAGATCGAGCCGCCCAAGGGGTGCTGCCTGTGCCTGGTTGACAAAGATAACCGGAATGGCCACCAGCAGCAGCAGGAGTCCCTGCAGCATGAAGACCTGCAGGAAGGAACGCAGCACGAACCATTTCCCCCACTCCTCGCGCCACTTCCGGTAGCGTGGGTCTTCGCCGCGGCCACGGTTGCGGCTGTGGATGTGCAGTGCCAAACGAAGCCCCCATGCCAGCACCAGCCCAGAAACAATAAAGCTCCGCGGCGAATAGACATTACCGGAGAACAGCGATACGACAGCCACGAGAATAAACCCAAGACCCCAGGCAACATCGGCTATGTCGTTGCGCCCCCGGATCTGTGCGGCGATGAACCAGCTGAGCATGTAACCCATTATGGAGGCAGCAGTTATTATGAAAACTGCATTCATGGTAATCCTCCGTTAGACATGATTCCGCAGCATCAGTTGTGACGGGTGTGGTGACAAATAGACCTGACCCTGCAGATACAGCTGGTCGTACTTGCGTACATAATGCCTGAGCAGGGTCAGCGGCACGAGCAGCGGCGTCAGACCGTCGTGGTACTGACCGATTACTTCCAGCAGCTCCGCCTTTTCCTCCGGGGAAAGCTGCTTTTTGAAATAGCCCATCATATGCTGCAGGACGTTGGTGTTTTTCCTGTTTGTGGCTTGCAGGGTCAACCCCTTCATGAACAGCTCTTCGTAACGAGAGAACAGTTCGGGCAGCGGCAGTTCGTTGCCATGGGCGACCAGTGCCCCCATGCTGCGATAGGCCTCGGGACTATGGGCCATCATCAGCAGTTTGTGGGCGGTGTGGAATTCCACCAGCCGGCCCAGCGTGGGACCGGAGGCCAGAAAATCCTTCCAGCGCCGATAGCTGAAGACCCGTTCGATAAAGTTTTCCCGGAGGAGCGGGTCATTCAGGCGCCCTTCTTCTTCCAGCGGCAGCAGGGGGAAATGACGGGCCACCGCCGCGGCAAACAGTCCGCTGCCGTTTTTAGCTGCAGCGCCATTGTTATAGACCTTGACCCGGAACAGACCGGAACTGGGAGAATCCTTTTTGAAGATGAAACCGCACAGGTCCTCTTTTTCAAGCTCTTTGACCTTTGCCCGGCAATATTCCCGCATCTGCTCGGTCAGATCGATACGGCTCCTGCCGGTTACCAACCGGGGATTGGCCGGATCGCCTTCCAGGCGCATGGACTCCCTGGGGGTCGGCAGGCCGCAACCAACCTCGGGACAGACCGGCAGAAAACGGAAGTGCTGTCCCAGGGTATCCGTGATGTAACGATTATGCTTGTGGCCGCCGTCGTAGCGGACATGCTCTCCCAAGAGGCAGGAGCTGACGCCGATGGTTATGGAACCTGTCATGGGGAAACCTTTCGGGAAAAAAGTCGATCAAGGTTTTCTCCGCTGCGGATATGGCGCAACTGCACCAGCAGGTATCCGGCCATTGCAATGTTGCCGAGAGTCATGATCAGTATCAACCAGAAGGCGCTTCGTGCTGCTGACTGTTCGCGCCAGACGACCCAGAGCCAGAAGAAAAGGAAGCCGCAGTAGGCATCGGCCAGGGTGGCCCGGAACCAGGGATCGGGCCAGAGCTGGCGTGTCGCGCTGACGATGTCCTGCTGGAGGGAGGCGCTGATCGTTACGTAGAGCATAACAGCCAGTACGGCGCAGGAGATGAGGGTCAGAAAGGGTTTCATGTCAGCGTCCTTTCAGCAGGTCACTCTTCAGCGTCTCATCTATCGGTTCTCTCCCCAGCCAGATGCCGAAATAGGCGGCGGCGAAATCGGCCCCCTCGATGATGATCAGCGGCGTGCCGTTCAGGGCAAGCTCAGTTCCCCGACCCGGCAAATAGGTCAGGGAGTAACGGTCTCCTGATTTGACGTCCTTATAGGCGGCATTGATCCGGTCGATGCGCCCCCGCAGCCTGGCAATTTCCGCCGGTATCTGGTTGCGTTCCAGCACCGGCGCGGCACCCTTATCAAAATCCGGCCCCTTGATGGAGACCAGGTAGCTGATCTCAAGGCGTTTTGGCACATCGGCCAGGACATCCTCAGCCTTGACCCCTTCAGGAAGGTAGAGGGCCGCCACGTAGACCTTTATAACCTTCAGATAGCGCAGCAGGGCAGCATTGCGCAGAGGCACAGGCTTGCCTCCGATGGTCGTGCTGTCAGCAAAAGGGACTTTATCAACGGTCAGGGCGTGTGTCGGGGACGGGAGGGTGAAATTGAGTGCCGGCAGAAGAAGACAAAAGGCGTACACAAGGCGTCGGCATAGAATTTCCAATGTTGCAATGATGCGAGAAGGTTGAAACATCAGGTTATCACCCCTTCAAGGCGCAACGAACAGCTTCATCGTAAGGTTTCAGCTGCAAGGGAATAATGTCGCGAATTGCGTTGTCTCGACATACGACTTCATTCTTCAAGCCTTCTATCAAAGGCATGGATACTGATGCCGGTACCGGGGTTATGAACCCGACCCAGTATGATGACAGTTTCGGGGTCAGCACCGGCACCGTCAGAATATAAAGCTTTTTCCCCTGGATGCGGGCCAATCGCTCCATCATTTCCCGGTAGGTAAGCACTTCAGGGCCGCCAATATCGAAGGTCCGACCGCTGGTCCGTTCATCAGTAAGACAACCGGCCCGATAGCTGATGACATCATCTACAGCTATCGGCTGGCAGCGGGTCGATACCCAGCGGGGGGTAATCATGACCGGCAGATATTTGACGAGGGCCAGGATCATTTCGAATGATGCGCCGCCGGCGCCGATGATTACGGCAGCCCGGAGAAAAGTAGTGGCAAATGTCCCTTTCTTGAGGATATCAGCAACAGCCAGACGGCTTTTCAAATGCTCGGAGAGGTCGTCGCCGGTTTCGCAGTAGTAGTGCGATGAATCATGCAACGGACTGAAAACCCGTCATCAAGCAGTCGTTGCGTCAAACGCCTGCCTATAAAGCCGGTGCCCCCGGTTATAAGTATCAAACCTTGGGGTTTTTCCATGTAGCGTGCCCCTATGTAATTCAGAGTATCATGGTAATGTTACATCTAATAAGTTGATTGCCAAGCAATTGACGACGTTAGTTATAAAATGTTTTCCGAAGATTAGATGAGGTGAAACCCAATGCGTTTTGGTTTGTGCTGCCTGTTCAAAAAGGAAAAAGTTCCCTTCCGCACGACTACCGCCAAAGCGCTGCTCACCCTAAACCGTAGCGAACAACTGCTCAAGCTGTCGGGTATCTGTCATGACAATGCCCGTAACCTGCTGCGTGCCGTACATGTATGTCACGAACTTGGTATCGGCGCTTTCCGCATCATGTCACCACTGTTCCCGCGCATGACACACCCTGAAGTGGGCTACGGGCTGTCTGAACTCCCCGATGGGGATACAATCAGACAACTGCTCGGTGCAACCAGAATCTTTGCCCGGCAGCATGACCTCCGTCTCAGCTTTCATCCTGACCAGTTTGTCGTTTTATCCTCGCCGCATCCAGCGGTACTTGCCAGTTCAATCCGGGAACTGGAGTACCAGGCATACCTGGCTGAGGCGGTGGGGGCTGATGTTATCAATATCCATGCCGGCGGGGTTTATGGTGACAAGTTGGTGGCCCTCGAAGGATTTTGTCAGGTTTTTTCTGATTTGCCGGAAGTCATCAGAACCCGATTGACGCTGGAAAATGATGACCAAAGCTACAACGTGCGCGACCTGTTGCCAATCTGCGCACGGCTTTCCATTCCGCTGGTGTATGATGTTCACCACCATCGCTGTAATCCCGACGGCCTTTCCGTCGAGGAAGCGACCCGACTGGCGGGAGAAACCTGGCAGATGGCCGGGCGGGAACAGTATTGTCACCTGTCATCGCCGCGGGCCGGTTGGGGCGGCGCAGACCCCAAGCCCCATGCCGATTACATTGATCTTGCAGATGTGCCTACCTGCTGGAAGGGACGGACAATGACGGTGGATATTGAAGCCAAAGCCAAGGAACTGGCGGTGGTTACGTTGATGACTGAATTGAAAAGAGGGGGCAGTAAATGATAGTAAGGTTGCAAGGAAGGGTCATCGTAATGTGTGTTTTGTCGGGTCTACTGGCGGCCTGCGCCGGGGAACGCCCAAACAATCTGGGGGTGCGGGACGACAGGTTGTCTGCCTGTCCGTCGTCGCCCAACTGTGTGTCAAGTCAGGCTTCCGACGAGGGACACCGTATCGCACCGCTGGCGTTCAATGGCGATCCTGATACCGCCTTTGCGAGGTTGAAACTGATTCTTGAACGAAGGGACGACACGTTCATCATCGAGGACAAGCCGGGCTATCTGCGGATCGAGTTGCGTACAACTTTTTTTGTCGACGACGGAGAGTTTATGCTGGACAGGGTTGGGCGGGTCATACACGTTCGATCCGCATCACGGTTGGGGTATTCGGACCTGGGTAAAAACCGCAGTCGTATGGAGGATATCCGCCGTGAATTCTCCCTGTTGGAGGTAAAACCTTGAACATGCTGGTTGGACTCATGGAGAAAGGGCTGCTGCCGGATGCGGTCATCAGGCGGGGAATCAGACGACTGTTGCGGAAGCGCCTGAAGGATGAGTATTGCGGAGATACGGAGGTCGAGCGCCAGCGGCAGAGTGAACTTTTTGCCGCCCTGCGGAGCAGTCCTCTGGCGATCGAGACGGACGCAGCAAATGACCAGCACTACGAACTTCCCCCGGCGTTTTTCGCTCATGTGCTGGGTCCGCGACGGAAGTACAGCAGCTGTCTCTACCCGATCGGCGTGACCGGAATTGCCGCTGCTGAAGAAGCCATGCTGGCGGAAACCTGTCGTCGGGCGGGTCTGGGTGTTGGCATGGACATTCTGGAGCTTGGCTGCGGCTGGGGATCACTGACGCTCTGGATGGCCGAACATTACCCGGATGCGCGTATCACGGCAATCTCCAATTCAGCCCCACAGCGCGAGTATATTCAATCGGTCTGCCGCGAGAAGGGTTTAACCAACGTGCGGGTCATCACCGCTGACATGAACGATTTCTCCATCAACGACACCTTCGACCGGGTGGTCTCGGTGGAGATGTTCGAGCATATGCGTAACTACGCCGAACTGCTCGGTCGCATCTCCGGCTGGCTGAAACCTGACGGGCGGCTGTTCGTGCACATCTTCTGCCATCGCGAACTGGCCTATTTTTTCGAGACCGAGGGGGAGGACAACTGGATGGGGCGCTATTTCTTCACCGGCGGCATCATGCCTTCCGATCACCTGCTGTTTTACTTCAACGACCATCTGCTGGTGGAGAACCACTGGCGCGTAAATGGCCGCCATTACCAGCAGACCTGCGAGGATTGGCTCCTGCTGCAGGACGCTCGGCGTGAACAGATCTTGCCTATCCTGGAAGGTGTCTACGGAAAGGAAGCTGAAATTTGGTTCCAGAGGTGGCGGGTCTTTTTCATGGCATGCGCCGAACTGTTTGGCTATAACGGTGGGAATGAATGGTTTGTCGGTCACTATTTGCTCAGAAAGGTTTCTGGTGGTTAAAATGGAAAGGTTCAGATGGATCATACCAGCAATTGCACTCATGCTCATTGGAGCGATACCTGCCATGGCAACAGAAGAAGCCCCCTACAAGGTTTTAAGAACCGACGACCTTTTCGAGTTGCGTGAGTACCCAGCACAGATTCTGGCTGAAATCATTGTTGACGGGAACCTGGAAGACGCCGGTAACAAGGCATTCAGACCCCTATTCCGCTACATCTCCGGAGATAACAAATCACGCGGCAAGATTGCTATGACAGCTCCTGTTTCCCAGGAACAGACGGGGGAGAAAATATCCATGACCGCTCCGGTAAGCCAGCAGCGTGTACAGGGAAAGTGGGCTGTCAGCTTTATGATGCCGGCTTCATATACCATTGAAACACTGCCGATTCCCGATGATCCAAACATCAAGCTACGGCAGGTTCCTGCCCGCCGGGTGGCTGCCGTTCGCTATTCCGGTTTTTGGAGTGAGAAGAAGTATCTATTCAACAAAGAAAAACTGGAGACCTGGATACAGGGAAACGGGTTTTCCGTTGTAGGTGAACCTGTCTGGGCTCGCTACAATCCGCCTTTAACGTTGTGGTTTATGCGGCGCAACGAGATCCTCATTCCCGTTGGTGGTTCAGGGGTTAACATGCTGTGAAAATATTTCAGGAATGATTATTTTGATATCTGGTTATGTACTTTACTCAAGTAGGGACGACGTCTGTCCCCCCGAATCGTGGGGCCAGGCTTTTCGACAGGTTCAACCCAACCCTTAAAGCCGCCGGTCCCGGCCGGCAGCCGGGTTCTTTCTTTGCTACGTCCAAAGAAA
>JAQYWA010000377.1 GCA_030145265.1 Desulfuromonas sp.
CCCCAGTTATAGGCGGCCAGGGTTTTGTCCAGGTCGCCATCGTATTTGCTGAGCAGCTGCTTGAGGTAGCGGGTGCCGCCCATGACATTCTGCTCGGGATCAAACGGATTGGAGACGCCGAGATCCCTTGCGGTCCCAGGCATCAGCTGCATGAGCCCCTGGGCGCCGGCATTGGACTCCACGCTGGGGTCGAAAGCACTTTCGGCCTTGATGACGGCTTTGACCAGCGCCGGATCGACACCGTAGCGCTCCGCGGCCCGGTGGGCGATATCGGTGACCGGGGTGTCGGTTTGGTCTAGGGGCTGCGGACGGCTGATGGGGGGCGCTGCTGGCGGGGTTGCCTGCGACAAGTCATTTCTTTGACTTGACGCGGTATAGGCACTTAGGGATGACAGGGGGAGCGAAAAGCTTTGGTCAAAGTCCTGGTCGGCGACAAAGGCGACGCTGCCGCGCATCATCTCGAGCCGGCACAACTCGGCCAGGGCCCGGACGTCTGTCGAGCCGCCTGATGAAGCTGAGGCGAGGACTTCGGCAAAGCCGGTCTTCTGCGGTGCGCCGGTCTTGGAGCGCCGGCCGGTCTGCTCCAGCATTTCCAGGGCTTTAAGCACATCCATTGGTTTGATCGACATGAAACCTCCCTCTTGAAAACGACATTGCCTTTTAAGCAATTTCCGTACCGGAAGCTAGGTTCAGTTGTGGGTTGCTTTTCTTCCCGGGTGCGGCATAATTAAAACTTAGGGACGTCGTCCGTGTAATAACAAGGAGGTTGTTCGATGCGTATCCGATTGATTGTTGCAACGATGATTCTGGGGATGGGGTTGTGTAGCGTGGCCCTGGCCGTGCCGTCGGGCAAGACCCTGACCTTCAGCGAGAGCCCGATGGGCAAGGTCTTTTTCGATGGCCAGATTCACAAGGATGCCGGGGTCAAGTGCATGGAATGCCATAACGACGGTATGTTTCCCAGGATGAAGCAGGGGACGGTGAAAATCACCATGGAAGATATCTACGCCGGTCGCCTCTGCGGGGTCTGTCATAATGGCCAGCGGGCTTTTGCGGCGGTGGGCAATTGTAGCCGCTGCCATATCCGCGAGTAACAAACTCCCATGGAAAAAGGCGGCCACCAAGCCACCTTTTTCTTCTTATCCGCCGATCTGCTGCATCCCCCGGCGCCCTTCCTGGTAATCCTTTTCTCCCACTCGGTGCTGTTTTGGTTTGGCCACAACGGCGGCACGCAGCAACTCTTCAAGACCCGTGTTACTGACGTTCTGGCGTAAAGCCTCCCTGATATCCAGCTCATCTGAGCAGAGCAGGCAGGGGCGAATACGGCCGTCGGCGGTCACCCGCAGGCGATTGCATTCGCCACAGAAATGGCTCGATACGGCGGGGATCACCCCGACCCGGCCGAGGCTTTCACTGTACCTGAAGAGGCGAGCCGGGCCGGCCGGACCGCTACGTTCGACCGGCGTCAACGAGCCGAGGCTTTCGAGCTCGGTCATGATCTCCTGGGCCGAGAAGCGGTTTTCGTCGGTGTAGCCGAGGCCGCCGCTGACCGGCATGAACTCGATGAAGCGCACCTCCCAGGGGTGTTCCAGGGTGAGCCGGCCGAAATCGGCGATTTCGTCGGCATTGACCCCGCGGATCGGCACCATGTTGATTTTAAGCGGGTTCAGACCGACGGCGGCTGCCTGGTGGATGCCATCCAACACCCGCTGCAGGCCGGGGCGCCGGGTGATCTCTTCGAAGCGGTCCTCGCGCAGGGTGTCGAGGCTGATGTTGACCCGCGAGAGCCCAGCCTGTTTGAGGTCTGCTGCCATTCCGTCGAGCAACAGGCCGTTGGTGGTCAGGGTTATTTCCGGGTGCCCTGGCAGTTCGGCCAGCTGTTTCACGAAGCCGACAACCCCCTTGCGCACCAGGGGTTCGCCGCCGGTGACGCGGATTTTTCTGACCCCGAGGCGGGTGGCTGCTGCTGCAATTCGCAGCAGTTCCTCATAAGAGAGGACACCGCCATGACCGACCGATTCCACCCCCTCTTCGGGCATGCAGTAGCGGCAGCGCAGGTTGCAGCGGTCGGTAATGGAGAGCCGGAGATATTCGATTTTCCGGCCGTAGCTGTCTTTCAATGGCGTATTCCCGGTCAACCGCAACAGGCCGGTTGACGATAGCTGTTCAGGTTACCTGGCGTCCTGTTTGGGCAGGTATTGTTCAAAGGAGCGTTTTTCGACCGCGCAGCGATAGGCTTCTTCGGGGGTGATTTTTTTCTCTTTGAGCAGTTCAAGAATGCGCTGGTCCATCAACTGCATTCCCTCGCCTTTGGCGGTTTGCATGATTGACGGAATCTGGAAGGTCTTGCCTTCGCGGATCAGGTTGCTTACTGCGGAGTTGCCGACCAGGATCTCGTGCGCGGCGATCCGTCCCTTGCCG
>JAQYWA010000022.1 GCA_030145265.1 Desulfuromonas sp.
GCACAAGCCGCAGCGAACCTGTCTCGGTTGTCGCCTGGAGCGCGATCAACAGGATCTGATTCGTTTCGTCCTGTCTCCTGCGAACGTGGTGCTCGTTGATTATCGCAGCAAATTGCCGGGGCGTGGAGCTTATGCCTGTCTCAGTGGCGAGTGCCTTGAATTAGCCGTCAAGCGGCGTCAGTTTCAGCGGGCATTTAAGAATCAGAACCTTCAGGTTTCGGTTGAGCAATTGAAAGACGACCTGCTCTCGGCCATTGAGCAGAAGATTGTCAATCTTCTGGGGATGGCCCGTAAATCTGGGGTGTTGATTTCCGGCAGCAGCATGGTGCTGGATGCCTTGATCTCCAGACAGTTGGTCGTAGTCGTGCTGGCTGGCGACGTTTCAGAGGGAGTTGGCAACAAGGTTGCCGGCAGTGCGGCGGCCAAAGGCGTTCCTTGCTGTCGCCTTCTCGATAAAGAAAGTCTGGGGAGAATGCTGGGCAAAGAAGAACGCAGCGTGCTTGCTCTTAAGAATGGCGCCTTGGCAAAATCCGTAAAAGTAGAAATGTTACGATATAAGCAGATCGCAGGGGAGAGTTGATGGGAAAGACAAGAGTATACGAATTAGCGCAAAAGCTCGGGCTTGACAATAAGGTGGTCATCGACCGTCTGCAGCAGGCCGGGATTGAAGTCAAGTCTCATTCGAGCGTGATTGAGGATGAGGACCTGCATAAATTCGAGGCCGCATCCGCGCCTGCCGACGAGAAGGTCGAAGAGGAACGGATCAGCACCGGGATCATCCGCCGCCGCCGCAAGGAGGTCAAGGCCCCCGTTGCCGTCGCTGCCCCCGAGGCTGATGAATCTGAATCACCTGGTGAGCCCGTTGTCGTTCCGGTGATGGCTGAGAAGACAGAGGAGCCGGCGATCCCTGCCGCCGTTGCCGCTGAGCCTCCGGTCACGTCCGCAACGCCCCCTGGCGAAACAGTTGTTGAAGCGGCGGCGCCTGCCCCGGTGACGGAAAAGGTCACGACTCCTGTCGAACCAGTCGCTGCAGCTAAGGTAGAGGAGACTCCGCCCGCTCCTGAGAAATCTGAGAAGAAATCAACACCGGTAAAAACTGCCGAAGTCGTTGAGGCTCCGATTGTCGAGGAGAAGGTCGTTGAGAAACCCAAGCCTGAAAGCCGGCCTGGAAAAACTGCCGTTATCATCAAGGATCATGACCCGCTGAAGGCCACGCCGTCACGGGCAAAAATCCTCGGTCGTGTAGAACTGCCGGCCTCGGCTCCGACCGGACCTCGCGGTCGTGGCGACCGCCCTGCTGGTGGTCCTGGCGCCCCTCGTCGAGGGGCCCCGGCTGGTGGAGCGCCTCGCCCGGGTGCCCCGGCTCGTCCTGGTGCCCCGGCTCGTCCTGGTGCCCCGGCTCGTCCTGGTGCGCCCAGAGGCGGAGCCCCCGGAGGGCCTGGCGGCGCACCCAGAACGGGACGTGGACCGTCGATGCCTCCTGCTGCGGGTGCCGAGCCATTTCCGGCCAAGGAAGCTCGCGGCGGCAAGAAAAACAAAAAAGGTAAAGGCGCAGATTACAACAACGCCGGCTCCGTTATGGATGGCCAGAAACGTCGTCAACGGCGCGAGGTGTTCGAGCCGGATCGCGGTGGCAAGCCGCGTCGTGGCCGCAAGGGCTCCAAACCGGTCCAAAAAACCGAGGTCACGGTTTCCAAGGCGATCAAGCGTATTATCCGCATCAGCGATGTGGTCACCGTTGGGGAACTGGCCAAGCGCATGGGGACCAAGGCCAACGACCTGATCAAGGAACTCATGCGTCAGGGGACCATGGTAACCATCAACCATCCCCTCGATTATGAGACGGCGGCGCTGCTGGCGACCGAGTTCAATTACGAGGTGGAAAACGTAGCCTTTGACGAGGAAACGGTTCTGGAGCATGCCAGTATCCGCGCCGGCGCCACGGACAACCCGGAAGACCTGCAGGCGCGTCCGGCGGTGGTTACCATCATGGGCCACGTTGACCACGGTAAAACCAGTCTGCTTGATGCCATCCGTACCACCAGCGTTACCGAGGGCGAGGCTGGCGGCATTACCCAGCACATCGGCGCCTACGAGGTCGAACTGGATGGTAAAAAGATATCCTTCCTCGATACTCCCGGTCATGAAGCCTTTACCGCCATGCGTGCTCGCGGCGCCAAGGTGACCGATATTGTGGTCCTCGTGGTGGCCGCCGATGACGGCGTCATGCCGCAGACCAAGGAAGCGATCAATCACTCCAAGGCTGCCGGTGTGCCGATCATCGTCGCCATCAACAAAATGGACAAGCCTGACGCCAACTCAGACCGGGTTAAGCAAGAATTGACCGAATTCGAAATGCTGCCGGAAGAGTGGGGCGGCGAGACGATTTTTGTCGAGGTCTCGGCTAAACAGCGCACCAACCTTGATAAGTTGCTTGAAATGATTCTGCTTCAGGCAGAAGTCATGGAACTTAAAGCCAATCCGAACAAACGGGCCAAAGGTGCCATCGTCGAGGCACGAATCGACAAGGGCCGCGGTCCGGTTGCAACCGTTCTGGTACAGGAAGGGACTTTGCGGATTGGCGATCCGATCGTCACGGGTGTCCATCACGGACGCGTCAGGACCATGGTCGACGACCGTGGCGGGAAGGTTGAAGCGGCTGGTCCGTCTTGTCCTGTTGAGGTGACCGGTCTTTCCGGGGTTCCCGCAGCCGGCGATTCCTTCCATTCTGTCGAGGATGAGAAAACCGCCAAAGAAGTCGCCCAGCACCGTGCCCAGAAGATCCGGGAGTCGGAACTGGCCCAAAATAGTAAGATTTCTCTTGAGCAGCTGTATGCCCGTATCCAGGAGGGTGACGTCAAGGAACTCAAGGTTATCATCAAGGGCGACGTGCAGGGCTCTGTCGAAGCGGTCAAAGATTCGCTGCTCAAACTTGCTACCGATGCCTGTCGTCTGGTGGTCATCCACACCGCGGTTGGTGGTATCATCGAGAGCGACATCACCCTGGCTTCGGCCTCCGATGCCATTGTTCTCGGCTTCAACGTCCGCCCCGAGCCCAAAGCCATGAACCTGGCTGAATCCGAAGGGGTTGACATCCGTCTCTACAACATCATCTACGACGCGGTGGCGGATATCAAGGATGCCATGGAAGGTCTGCTGGCTCCGACTCTGCGCGAGAAGCATCTTGGGCGCGCCGAGGTCCGTGATACCTTCAGTGTTACCAAGGTCGGGACTATTGCCGGCAGCTACGTAGTCGACGGCAAGATCGTTCGCGGCGCCAGTGTTCGCCTGGTGCGCGACAACGTTGTTGTATGGGAAGGGAAGATGAGCTCCCTTAAACGCTTCAAGGACGATGTCAAAGAAGTGGGCACTGGCTACGAGTGTGGTATCGGCCTGGAAAACTACAACGACCTCAAGGTTGGCGATATAATCGAAGCCTTCGAGATCGAATCGATCAAGACCACCCTTTAATATGGGGATGTGCGGATGGTCGTCGGGGTTATGCAGCTCGAAATCCTGCTCCATGCGCCGCTGAGCCTCAAAGAAAAGCGTGGCATGGTGAAAAAGATTCTGGGCCGCTGCCGGGCCCGGTTTCCGGTTTCCTGTGCGGAAACCGGCAGCCACGACCTCTGGCAGCGTTCGCTTCTCGGGTTCACCATGGTGCACTATGATGAAGGGGCGATGCATTCGATTTTTGATAAAATCGTCGATGAGGTAGAGCAGACCGGGTTTGCCGAAATCATCGATCGTTTTGTCGAATTCATTCACTACTGACAGGAAAACGCTTGGAATTTCAACGTTCACATCGCGTCGGCGACCAGATTCACAAGGAAATCTCGGCGCTGCTTATCAAAGGCCTCAAAGACCCCAGGATCGGGTTCGTTACCATCACGGCGGTAGAAGTGAATAGCGACCTGAGTCTGGCCAAGGTTTACTTTTCGGTCATGGGCTCGGAGAGCGAAATCAAGAATACCGAAAAGGGGCTGAAAAGCTCCGCCTCTTACCTGCGTCGTGAACTATCCAAGCGCATGCGCTTGCGCTATGTGCCCGAACTTGTTTTTGAGTTGGACCGTTCGCTGGCCTACGGCAACCACATCGATACCCTGCTTCGGCAGATTCAGACAGAGCATACGGATGATCAGGACGATTCTGGAGAAAATTGACGCCGGTCAGAGCTTTCTTGTGGCATCGCACGAAAATCCTGATGGTGATGCCATGGCCTCAACCCTGGCCTTGGTCAATTTTCTGCGCGAATGCGGAAAAGACGTAGTTGCCTACAATAAAGACGGTGTGCCCAAGGATTTCGATTTTCTTCCTGGCGCTGAAACTCTGATCGATCGACTCGAGCCAGGTGCCGCTTTCGATGTTGGCTTTGTCCTCGATGCCGGTGAATTACGGCGCGCCGGGACCCATCTCAAAGACGCATGTCGCAGCGTGGTTAATATCGATCATCATCCACATTCGGAAAATTTCGGCGACGTCTATTTCGTCGATACCTCGGCCAGTGCCACCGGCGCCATGATCTACCGGATCATCAAGGAATCAGATCGATCTCTTTCGCTCGATGTCGCTCTCTGCATCTATACGGCCATTCTTTCTGATACTGGCTCATTCCGCTATTCCAATGCTGATCCCGAGGCGTTCAACATGGCCGCTGAAATGGTGGCGCGTGGTGTCCGTCCGTGGGATGTGGCTTCCGGGCTTTATGAAAGTCAGGATGAAAAACGGTTGCGTCTGTTGGGTCGGGCCCTGGCAACGCTGACGGTTTCCCGTTGCGGCAACTATGCTTCGGTGAGCGTAACCAGTGAAATGATGGAGCAGACCCAAGCTGGCCCTGAAGATACCGACGGTTTTGTTAATTATCCACGTTCGGTACGCGGGGTCGAAGTGGCGATTTTTTTCCGTCAGGTTGGCGAGCAGGCGTTCAAGGTCGGTTTCCGGTCCAAGGGCAAGATCGACGTCGGTAGCCTGTCTCGTGAATTCGGTGGCGGCGGCCATCACAATGCGGCCGGGGCCGTGGTTGAAGGGACCCTGCAGCAGGTGTGCGAAACCGTTTTTTCCCGTCTCGATGTGCTCCTGGCCTGATTGATGGACGGTCTGCTTATCATTGATAAACCGGGCGGCGTCACTTCCCATGATGTGGTGCGCCAGGTACGCCGTCTGTGCCGGCAGCGTCAGGTTGGTCATGCTGGAACCCTCGATCCCATGGCGACTGGTATTCTGGTCGTTGGAGTCGGCGACGGCACGCGGATTATCCAGTTTTTGATGGAAGGCGAGAAGACCTATCGCGCCACTTTTAAACTGGGTGAGAGCACCGACACTCAGGATGCCGAGGGGAATGTGCTGGTGCAGCGCAGTTGGGAGACGATTACGGCGGATGCTGTCGAGCGAGCCTGCCAATCGTTTGTCGGTGCTATTCGCCAAGTGCCGCCCATGTTTTCGGCGCTGAAAAAAGACGGTGTCCCGCTATATCGTCTGGCCCGTCAGGGGATCGAAGTTGAGCGGGAGGCTCGCGAAATTACCATTCACCAGATTCTGGTGGAAAAGATTGACTTGCCTTTTGTCACTTTGGTGGTTGACTGTTCGAAAGGCACCTACATCCGTACCCTGGGACACGATATTGGCGAAATGCTCGGTTGCGGAGCCCATATGACCGCCTTGCGCCGTACGCGCAGTGGTTGTTTTACAGAGGCAGACTGTATTCGCTTAGAAGATTACGTGGACGCGCCGGATACTTTGTCCCTGATATCCCTTGAGCAGGGTCTGCGCGATTACCCGTCCTGTGAAATGACGCCGGAGGCGGCTGCGCGGCTGCGCAACGGTATTCCGCCGACCGTGGACGAGGTATCGACTGATTCTTTGCCCGATGCCGGCAGCATCGTACTGTTGCTCGATGCCGGGGCCTTGCTGGCGGCGGCACGATTCGCACCCGGGCGTGAAAATGAGAGACGAGGCGATTTCGAACTGATCCGGGTTTTTCCCCGTGTCGCAGAGGCGCGATAGAACCTTTACAGTATGCTGATTTTGTGCTAGAAAGTCCGATACTTTAACTTAAGACCAGGAAACATCTTGGCGTATTAGATTGAAAGGAGATGGCATAGTGCTGGCCACAGAACGTAAACTCGAAATTATCGAAAAATTTAAAACTCACGAGGGGGACACCGGTTCTCCGGAAGTTCAGATCGCTCTTCTTTCCGGGCGAATCACTTACCTCACTGAGCATTTCCGCTCCCATAAGAAGGATCACCACTCCCGTCGTGGCCTTCTGAAAATTGTCGGGCAGAGAAGACGTCTTCTCGACTATTTGAAGAAAAAAGATGTTGAACGCTATCGCGTCATCATCAAGGAACTGGGTATCCGCAGGTAGTATCGGGCAGCACGCTCTTCGCAAGGCGGGGAGCTGCTGCTTTTTTTGGGTGATGGCTCTGGAGGTTGTCCGGAGAGAGGGCCTGACATCAATATATGGATGTCAGGGTCTGTCTCAGGCCTTCCTCCTTCGTCATTTTTTTGTTAACGGAAAATCCAGGCTGAAAAAATAGCGCGGCCGGGCCAGTGTGAGTCCGGAACGTGAAGGAGAAAATTATGGCTTACCAAAAAGTCGAAATCGAGTTTAACGGTCAGCCGTTGACCATGGAAACGGGCAAAATGGCCCGTCAGGCCGACGGCGCGGTCGTTATTACCTATGGCGAGACCAAGGTGCTCTGTACCGTTGTCTCAGCCCATAAAATGCGGGAAGGGCAGGATTTCTTCCCCCTGACCGTCAACTACCAGGAAAAATTCTACGCCGGCGGCAAGATCCCGGGTTCCTTCTTCCGTCGTGAGCGTGGCACCACTGAGCGCGAAACGCTGATCTGCCGGTTGATCGACCGCCCGATGCGCCCGCTTTTCCCCAAGGGCTACATGTTCGAAACCCAGATCATGCCGACCGTCATTTCGGCGGACATGGTCAACGATCCGGATACGATCGCAATGGTGGCTGCTTCTGCTGCTGTTGCCATTTCCGATATTCCCTTTGAGGGTCCGATCGCTGCTGTTCGCGTTGGCCGGGTCGACGGCAAACTGATTGCCAACCCGACTATCGAGCAACAGACACTGAGTGATATCGAGATCGTTGTTTCCGGTTCGAAAGAAGCGGTAATGATGGTCGAGGGTGAATCTGACTTCCTTTCCGAATCAGAGATGCTTGACGCCATTTTCTTCGGTCATGAATCGCTGCAGCCGCTGATTGAAGCGCAGACTGAACTGGCCAAACTGGTCGGCCTCGAGAAGCGTGAGTTCATTGTGGCCAAGACCGATGCTGAGTTGGAAGCCAAGGTTACCAAGCTTGCCGAAGCCAAGGTCGTGGAAGCTGTCAAGATCCAGACCAAGCAGGAGCGTTATGCCGCTCTGGCCGATAACCGCACCGCGGTCAAGGAACAGCTGGCTGTTGAGTACGAGGGACGCGAAGGCGAGATCAGTGCCATCCTCGGTTCGATTGAGAAGCGCGTTGTGCGTCAGATGGTAACCAAGGATCGTGTCCGCATCGACGGCCGCGATATGAGCACTATCCGCCCGATCACCTGTGAGACGGGTGTCCTGCCGCGTGCGCATGGTAGTGCCTTGTTCACCCGTGGTGAGACACAGGCCCTGGTCGCAGCGACTCTTGGAACCAAGGTCGATGAGCAGCGTATGGACAATGTCCAGGGGATGGAATTCAAGAAGTTTATGCTGCACTACAACTTCCCTCCGTTCTGCGTTGGTGAAACCAGCATGCGCCTCTTCCCCGGCCGTCGTGAAATCGGCCATGGAATGCTTGCCGAGCGCAGTGCCTCAAAGATCCTGCCTGAGCATGAAGACTTCCCCTACACGATCCGCATCGTCTCCGACGTCCTCGAATCGAACGGTTCTTCTTCAATGGCTTCTGTCTGCGGCGCCTCGCTGTCGCTGATGGACGCTGGTGTGCCGGTCAAGGAAGCGATTGCCGGCATCGCCATGGGTCTGATTAAAGAAGGTGACGACGTCGCTATTCTCTCCGACATCCTTGGCGACGAGGACCACCTCGGCGACATGGACTTCAAGGTTACCGGTTCTGCTGCGGGTATCACCGCTCTGCAGATGGATATCAAGATCTCCGGTGTCACCAAGGAAATCATGACCCAGGCACTGGATCAGGCCAAGGCCGGCCGCATTCATATCCTCGGCGAGATGGCCAAGGCGCTCGATAAGACGCGCCCCGAGATGTCCAAGTATGCACCGCGCATCACCAGTATCAGGGTTAAAACTGACCAGGTGCGCACCGTTATCGGTTCGGGCGGCAAGAACGTTCGTGGCATCATCGAAGCGACCGGTTGCGCCATCGACATTCAGGATGACGGCACGATCCATATCGCTTCCTCTGATGGTGAAGCGGCCAAACGGGCCATCCAGATGATCCGCGACCTGACCCAGGAGGCCGAAGTCGGCAAGCTCTACAACGGCACGGTCCGCAAGATCATGGAATTCGGCGCATTTGTCGAAATCTACCCTGGCACTGACGGCCTGGTTCACGTATCCGAACTGGCCAAAGAGCGGGTCAAGGCCGTTACCGACGTACTCAACGAGGGAGACAAGGTTCTCGTCAAGTGCATCGGCATCGACAAGCAGGGCAAGATCAAGCTGTCCCGCAAAGAAGCTTTGGGCCAAACACTTCCCGAATAAGGTTAATGTAGTTCGGAACATGATTCAAAAAAACACCCTAGATAATGGAATCAGGGTTTTGACCGAACAGATGCCGGGGGTTCACTCAGTGACCCTCGGCGTCTGGGTTTTAAGCGGTTCCCGCAACGAGTCCCCCGCCCAGAACGGCATCTCCCACTTTGTTGAGCACATGCTCTTCAAGGGGACCGAGAGCCGCAGCGCCAGGGACATTGCCCTGGAAATAGATTCGGTCGGTGGCATTCTGAATGCGTTCACCAGCCGCGAATACTGCTGTTTTCACGCCAAGCTCCTGGCCGGGAAAATTCCTCTGGCCATCGAACTGCTGGCAGACGCCATCCTCAATTCGGTATTCGATCTCGATGAGATGGAAAAAGAGCGCCGAGTTATCCTGCAGGAAATCCTCATGCTTGAGGATGACCCGGAAGAGTTGGTTCACGACCTCTTCAGCCGCAGGTTCTGGCAGGGGCATTCACTCGGAATGCCGATCCAGGGGACGCTGGAAAGCGTCGGCGAACTTACCCGCGACTCGCTGAAGTCCTTTGTCGATGAACATTTTCGTGGCGGCAATCTGCTGGTCTGCGCAGCTGGCAACCTTGATCACGCAGACATCGTCAATCAGGTGGCGGCGGCTTTCGATCGTCTTCCTCCGGGGCGTGATGTCGTTGACAAGGTTTGTCCATTGGGGGGGCGCGGTCTCGATTTCGTTGAACGGGACCTTGAGCAGATTCACTTCTGCCTTGGCACCCGATCCCTTTCCCAGAGTCATCCCGACCGCTTCGGCTCGTACCTGCTCAACACTATTCTCGGCGGCAGTATGAGCTGTCGGCTGTTTCAGAAAATTCGCGAGGAACATGGTCTGGCTTATTCGATTTACAGCTATCTCAACTGTAATTCCGATGCCGGGGCTATGGTTATTTATTCGGCGACCGGCAATGACAATGCCGCCATGGTGATCAGCCTGATTTTGCAGGAGCTACGGAAACTCAAGACTGAGCCGGTGAGCGAACAAGAACTCTCGTCTGCCAGAGAGCAGTTGAAGGGAAACCTGCTTCTTTCTCTTGAAAGTACCGACAGCCGGATGATGCGACTGGCTAAAAATGAGATCTATCTTGGCCGTTATCCCTCGCTGCATGAGATCATCGAAGAATTTGACCAAATCGGTTGCGATGACCTGTTGCGTCTGGCCGATGAATTATTTCGTGACGACTGCCTGAATCTGCAGATGGTTGGCCGCACCGGTCAAGTCGAATTCCCCCTGCTTGACCTGACTCTCGGCTGATCCCCAACCGGAGAATTTGATCTATGAATTCCCTCAATATTCGCATTCGGCGTGTGCGTGATCGCGCCCGCCTGCCATCTTACATGACTGAACTGGCGGCCGGAATGGATATCTATGCCTGCCTGGATGCGCCCATCGTGCTTACCCCCGGCCAGCGCACCCTGGTGCCGACCGGCATCGCCATGGCCATTCCGCCGGGTTTCGAAGGGCAGGTGCGTCCCCGTTCCGGGCTGGCGCTCAAGCAGGGGCTGGCGCTGGTCAACTCCCCCGGCACCATCGATGCGGACTACCGTGGCGAGATCGGCGTGATCGTCATCAATCACGGTGACATCGAGGTGCGCATTGCGGATGGCGACCGCATTGCCCAACTGGTGTTTGCCCCGGTCTGCCGTGGGATTTTTGACGTCGTTGACGAACTAGACGCTACCTTTCGCGACCAGGGCGGCTTCGGTCATACCGGCGTGAACGGTGAAAATGAGCCTGCATCATGACCGGGATCCCTTCAGAAGAACTTTTCGAATTTCCCTGCGACCACATGTTCAAGGTGTTCGGCCCCAATGATGACGAGTTTGCCGCCACGGTTCGCTCAGCGATCTCTGGCGTTACTCCGGTTGCACTTGATGCCATGAAGTTCAGGCCCAGTTCAGGAGGGGTGCATCAATGTGTGACCGTCCTGGTCCGGGTTCACGGCTACTCACAGCTGGTGGTTATTTATTCGGCTCTTAAACAGGTGCCCCGTCTTAGATACCTGCTCTAGCGGGCTCGGATTTCATATAAACCGACTGCAAAATCGACTGATTGGCCCATGTCTTCTACGATTTTCGACCAAGAGCCCTACTGTTCGATTTCAAATCTTCGAAAATCGGTCTCAGTCATCCAGCTGTTCGCTTCGGATCAACTTCCTGGTGGGTTGTGTTTCTCGCGTTTAATGGGCTTTCTCTGTTTGTGTTCTTGTGGTAGAATTTTATCTATTAGCGACTGTTCAGCAATAGCATCATAGCGAGGAGAGCCAAATGATCCTGTCAATCAATCCTCAGAACCCCCAGAAAAGGTTGATTACCCGTGTCGTCGAATGCCTCAAACAGGGCGGGGTCATTGCTTATCCTACCGATACGACCTATGGCATCGGCTGCGATATTTTCAACAAAAAGGGGATCAAAAAGATCTACCAGATCAAGCAGCGTGATCCCAGGAAACCTTTTTCATTCATCTGCGCCGATCTCTCTGATGCTTCCAACTATTCCCAGATCAGCAACTTCGCTTTTCGTACTCTCAGACGCAACCTTCCCGGTCCCTATACGTTTGTGCTTGAAGCTACCAGGGTTGTTCCCGATACACTGACGACCAAGCAGAAAACAGTCGGAATCCGGATTCCCGACGATCCCATCGCCCTGGCTATCGTCCAGGAGCTCGGTCACCCCTTGGTGACCACCAGTGCCAATATCACCGGTGACGAGCCGATTCAGGATCCGTCATTGATATATGATGCCTTGAGTAATTCGATTGATTTAGTCATTGACGGTGGCGTCCGCATCGGCGATCCGTCGACCGTGATCAGTCTGATCGACGACAAGGTTGAAGTTTTGCGCCAGGGCAGTGGCGATATCTCCTGGATTCATCAGTTGTAAATTGTCTAAAATGAATAGCCGAAGGATGTGAAACATGCAGAACAAAGAAATCACCGTCGTTTTTTACGGCCGTCGCTATCCTCGCCAGGATTGGCAAACCAATATCGATGATGAGGCTGTACATGTCTTTCTGGCCAAAGCCGAGCAGGAAATGGCCGGCTTTGGGGTGACTCTGCGTAATACCGTCGAAGAGGATGTCGTCATCGATATCAACGGTTATGGAGATATTCTCAATGCGATCCGTCTGCGCTCGCCCAAGGACAACATTGGCAACCTCTGCCTCGGCCATGTTATCGGCTCGAGCCCTCATTGTAACCTCATCGAGGACATCCAGCGGGGGATCAACCGCGTAGCCTTCGCGCCTGAAACCATCGAGCCGGAAGATCACAATAAGAAAGTCTGTCATAATTGCGGCTGCGGCTGTTAAACGTTATGCTCAACATCTGAACACGAAAAACCCGGCCCCTTTTGATAGAAGGCCGGGTTTTTTATTGTTTCAGCGAAATGCGGGACTTGCGTAGGGGCGACCCATGGAAGTCATCGATCTGCGCTCTTCCCAGCTGCCCCTGATTATCGACAACGTCCCATGGACGAACCTGATGTATATGTAGAATCCCAACGGGGACGGCTTTCCTCTCCTGCTACTTTGCAATTCAAAGTTTCGAATGCTCAGTATTCCGCGTCTATGAAGCGTGGTGTTGCATATCCGTTTGCGCTCTCTTGCTGAGTCGGGCGAGGTCAGGGGGCAGCGGCAGGATTTGTCTGAGTTTTTTTGTTGAACCGGAAGGCAGGTAAATTGAAATATTTCGCGGGGGCGGGATAAAAAAAGACCATCTGTGTTTTCACAGATGGTCTCTTATTTTTTTTTGGTGCTCTGGGGGAGAGTCGAACTCCCACGTCCTTTCGAACACACGCCCCTCAAGCGTGCGTGTCTACCAATTCCACCACCAGAGCATTAATTTTTTTGTAACTATAGTAGTTTTCAGTGCCTAACTACGTGAAACCCTTTGCTGAGTAGAAACCTCGTCAAGCCAGAGTGTCTCCCTGTTTCGCCACTTCAGTCGAAGCGGATGTATATATACTGATTTAGACTTGAGGTGTCAATATTAAATCGGATCTTTTTTATTTTTTTTCAGCTTCTGGTGCTACAGGCTGCGGAGCGGGCTCTGCAGCAGGGGCAGCGGCCGGGGCCGCAGTGGTTACGCTCGAAGGCATAATGCTGGAGGAACCGGGTTGCCCGTAGAAATAGGCCAGGGTCAGACTGGTAAGCATAAAAACAATCGCCGCAGCAGTGGTCAGTTTGCTCATGAAATTCTGTCCGCCAGC
>JAQYWA010000378.1 GCA_030145265.1 Desulfuromonas sp.
AGGTCGGGGATAGCCAATCATTCGCCGCAGTAAACCCGCGGCACCCGCTTGCTGACCTGGCAGAATACCTCATAGGAGATACTGCCGATCCGCTCGGCCCATTCTTCGGCCGAGATCAGGTTGCCATTGTCGCGGCCCAGCAGGGTGACCTGGTCGCCGACCTCGACCCCGGGAATATCGGTCACATCGATCAGCGTCCAGTCCATGCAGACGGTTCCGGCCACCCGGGCTCGCTGTCCGCGGATCAGCACTTCGCCGCAGTTGGACAGTCGCCGGTTGTAGCCGTCGGCATAGCCGACCGGGATGGCCGCCAACACGGTCTCCCGTCCGGCAACAAAGCGGTGGCCGTAGGAAACCCCGGTCTCCGCCGGCACCCGCTTGATCTGGGCGACGCTGGTGCGAAAACTCATCACCGGCTTCAGATCGAGGCGCCCGGCGAAACAGGGAGCCGGCAGCGCCCCATAGAGTACGATACCGGGTCGCACCAGGTTGCATTCGGGGATATCCCGGGTAAAGGCAGCGGCGCTATTGCCGATATGGGTGAACTCGGGCGCGAAACCGGCTTTTCGCACATGATCGAGGCACTCGCGGAAACGCAGCAACTGTTCATCGGTAAAGGGCAGCTCCGGTTCGTCCGCCATGGCCAAGTGCGAAATCACCCCTTCCATGCGCAAATGCGGCAGAGAAGCCAGTTCGGGGAGAACCCCTGCCAATTCCTCGGGACGAAAACCTACCCGGCCCATGCCAGTATCGATCTTCAGATGATAGCCACAGTTCGTCCCGCTGTCTGCCGCCGCCCGATTGAGACGGCGAGCGGCCTCCAGGCTGAAAATCGCGGGGGTCAGCTTAAAATGGAACAGTTCCTGTTCCTGGCCGGGGTACACTCCGCCGAGAACCAGAATCGGCCGTTCGATGCCGGCATTGCGCAGGGCCATCCCCTCTTCAGCAATCGCCACACCGAACATGTCGACACCGGCCTGCTGCAGAGACAGGGACACGCGGGCGGCACCATGGCCATAGGCATCCGCCTTGACCACAGCCAGAACCCGGTTGTCCGGGCCAGCCTGCTGGCAAACCTGCTGCAGATTGTGCCGAAGGGCGGCAAGATCGATTTCAACGTGAGTCGGACGGTGCCCGTGCATGCATAAATCCCTGAACGAATTAAAATATAACCAAAATGTGTTTTCTAGCACGCAAGTCAGCGGAGTGTAAAGTACAAACTCCCGCCCCACCTTCGCCTTACGACAATAGGGTTGACAGCCATTAGCGAATCCGATAGGGTCAACTGATAAAAACGGAGGGGTTATATGTGCCTGGACAATGGAACATTTCTTCTCATCAGCAACGATGAAGACGTCAGCCTCGAGCATGTGGCGTCGATACTGCCGATTGGCGACGGGCTCAAACTTGTCGATGTATTCGGCAAAAGCCGCGAGATTCCGGGAAGCATCAGCGAAATCGACCTACTGAACAAGCGTATCGTCATCGGCTGAACCGCCCGCAAGAAGAGAACCTTGTCGGTTACTGCACCATAACAACTGAACCGCTAGGGGAGTTTTATACTGAGAGTTCCGTCACCAACGGAGCGACCCTTAGAACCTGATCCGGGTGATGCCGGCGTAGGGAAGCGGCGACTCGAACCTGTCACGTTCAGATCGCCGTGTGCCCCTTGGCCCGGCGATTTTTTATTGGCCCCAACCAGAGGGGGACTGCGGACATGAAAAACATCGAAGGCCTCTACCTCATCACCGACCACAACCTGGACGGACAGCTGAAACGCCGGGTAAAGGCAGCCCTCAAGGGGGGCGCCCGGATTGTCCAGTACCGGGACAAGAGCCGGCCGACCAGCGAACAAGCCGCCGAGGCCCGCGAACTCCGCGAACTCTGTCACAAGTACGAGGCCATCTTCCTGGTCAACGATGATCCAGAACTGGCCCTGGCCTGCGAAGCCGACGGCGTTCACATCGGCCAGGGGGATGCGACCATCGCCGAGGCCCGCAAACTCCTCGGCCACGAGCGCATTATCGGCATTTCGACCCACACTGTCGAGCAGGCCCTCAAGTCCGAGATGCAGGGAGCCGACTACGTGGCCGTGGGGAGCATGTTTCCCACCGCAACCAAGCAGGACGCCGTGGTCGTGGGAATAGAGACCCTCGGCAAAATCCGCCGGGCGGTAAAAATTCCGCTGGTGGCCATCGGCGGCATCGACAGCAACGGTGCCTCCGAGGCGCTGGACGCGGGAGCGGACGCGGTGGCGGTAATTTCCGCGGTGATGGGAGACGCATCGCCCGAAGTGGCCGCCCGCGAACTGTCGCTGCTGTTCAACCGCCGCAAGCCCTTCCCGCAGGGACGGGTGCTGACCGTGGCCGGTTCCGACTCCGGCGGCGGCGCCGGCATCCAGGCCGACATCAAGACCAT
>JAQYWA010000379.1 GCA_030145265.1 Desulfuromonas sp.
CCTCGTTATTCGCTTCTTCCATGACCCCGGAAAGTTCATACAGTGGTCGGGTCATGCGCTTGATGCCGAGATTCATCAGCAGCAGCAGCCCCAAGGCAAAGGTGAAGGCAATGCCGATGTTGTTCCAGAAAATATGCGCCTGCATGTTGCGCAAGGTGCTTTTTCCCATGTGCACGCAGGCGTAGCCGAGCAGTTCTTTGCTGGCGCTGTGAGGTAAAAAGAGCTCTTCATTTTCATTGCTGTCGCTGAAATCTTCGGTGCTGAATACCGGGGCAAGGAAACGCCATTCGGTATCCGTTTCCAACACCAGGGACGGTTTCTGGATGTCGAGCGTAAGGTGTTTGGACTGACTGTCGCTATCGGCTTCGCCCAGCGTGAACAGCGCGGTCCCTTCCGGGGAGAGGATTCCGGCGAGGCGGACGTCGGGAAAGCTGAGGATGGCCTTCAGTGGTTTCAGGGCGTTCTCCTCGCTGCGATAGAGCAGGGCGAGCAGGCTCTGGTCGGCCAGGTTGCCGGTAATCTGTAGCCCTTGGGCGAGCATCAGTTCGTGGGTTCGGTTGCTGGTGACCCAGGCGGTGGTCAGCGCGGAGGTCAGCGCCAGGGCAAAAATGCCGATGGCGACGATGCCGAGCAGTTTGCCGCGAAAGCCTATTTGCGAAATCCACCGAATCATCTTTATCCCCATTGCCGCACTGGATTACGGAAACTTCAGCTGAAACGCATTCTGTTGTTCCGTCGAAAAGCTTAAGCCCAGGTGTGCTGCCGTACGCAGGTTGACCGCGGTCTGCAGGTCTTTGGTCGGGATCAGGCTGAGCGGGCCGGCGCCGCGGTTCATCTGCTTGACCATGTCGGCAAGGCTCTGCCCCAAACCGTAATTGTCAGGGAACTGGGAAAAGAGCGCCCCCTGTTTGGCATGTGAAGGTTTGCTCGAAAAAAGGATGAATCGCTTGTTCCAGGCGGCTTCGAGCAGCATAGGCAGGACGACTTTGTCGTTGGCGCTGACATTGTCCATCGTCAGCCAGACGGCGTCGGTGTCGCCCAGTTTGTTTTCAATGAGGTCCCGGTAAGCGGTAACCGCCTCACGCAGGTCGTTGGCCGGGAAGGGCACGAGTTCTAGCCGGTTTTTCCGGGCCGCGTCTTTGGCCCGCTCCACCAGCCATCCGCTTGCGGCGGGATTGTAGACGACGAAGACACGCCTGGTGCGGGGGGCCAGAACTTTCAGGTTGCTGAATTGGGTGGCGGGATCGGCGGCCATGCTGATGCCGGACAGTCCGTTCGGGGCGAGCAGCACCGCGCCGACAATGACCGGCATCCGGTTGTTAAGTGATTGGGCCATTTGGAAGCCCCGGCTTCCCAGGGTGATGACGGTATCCGGTCGGCGGGATGAGAGCCACTTCTCAACCTGGGCGGGATCGAAATCCTTCGGCAGGGCATAGGGAATGACCTGGCTGTCGTTGCGCGATTCGATTCCGCGAATGATGTTGTTGAACATCGAGAGGTAGGGTTCTCGCACTTCGGGATAGAGAACCGCCACTTGGGGGGCTCCCCAGGCGGTGCTATGGTCCGGAATCCACAGCAGGAGGCTGAGGATGACGAGCAGGATTTTGAGGGCAGATTTATTCACAAGCACGATTTACGCTGCAAAAAAAGTTAGGGAAATATGTGCCGCATTTTAATTAATGCTGACTTCGATGTCGACAATAAAATGACTGTTGTCGCCGATGTGTCGGGTACAGCAGGATTCACGCCAAGAAAACGATAATGAGCTAAGGCTTATTCCGCTTTTTCGGTGACTTCGAGTACCGGCTGTTTCTGCAGACGTTTGTAGTAGAAATTCTGGCCGTACAAGACGGCGATCGGGTTGTGGCCGGTGACCCGGTCTTTGACCACCAGGGTGGTGACCGGAGCCACGGAATATTTGGCGAACAGCATGTCGTGGCCGACGCATAGCCCGACGATGATGTTCATGTCGGTGCCGGCCTGGTTGAGCAGGCGGGCCTGGGCGATCGGGTTGCAGGCCGGTTCGAAGGTGCCCGGGCGAACTTTTTCTTCTTCGCTCAGGCCCAGTTCCAGCTTGTCGATGCTGCCGGCTTTGCAACAGACCGACAGGGGCTCGAAGCCCTGGGCCCGCAGGATGTTAACCAGTCTGGAGGTTTCTTCGAGCAGGCCGATGCAGGTGCCGATGCCGATTTTTCTGTAGCCCATCAGCTTGGCCAGAGCGATGGTGTCCTCGACCCTGGTCCAGCGGGCATTGACCGCGTCGGAGCCCGGCACCGGTTGATAGCAGAGTCCCTCGACCTGGGCGGCCACTCGCGCCAGCTTGGCGTCATCGTCATCCCCGGTGTATTTGCGAAACGATTCCTCGATGATGGCCGCGTCACGTTCCGAAGGGCAGTATTCGGGCCGGGGGGGAC
>JAQYWA010000380.1 GCA_030145265.1 Desulfuromonas sp.
CTGGTCGACTATGCCGGCGTCTCGGCAGCGAAGAAGGCCATCCTCGAGATTGTCTATCAGCATTTCCGCGACCATCATCTCAACTCGGGGAGCGAGCGCGGCCGGGCCTTTCGGGACTTCCAGGAAAAAGGCGGGGAGCCCCTCCGGCTCTACGGACTTTTCGAGGCCCTGCAGGAGCGCTTCCATGGCGACGATCCCTCGGTCTGGGGCTGGCCGGTCTGGCCGGAACCGTTTCGCACTCCCGCGTCGCCAGCAGTGCTGCGCTTTGCCGAAGAACAACGGGAGCAGATAGAGTTTTTCCACTATCTGCAATGGCATGCCAGCCTGCAACTTGGCGCCGTCGGTCGCCGTTCCTTCGAGCTGGGCCTCAATGTGGGGCTGTATGCAGACCTGCCGGTGAGTGTGGACGGCGCGGGGGCAGAGACCTGGATGTATCAGGATCTTTATGCCCAGAAGGTGAGAGTCGGAGCTCCGCCGGACGAGTTCAATCTTAAAGGCCAGGATTGGGGATTGCCGCCGCTGATACCGACGAGACTGCGAGAGCGGGCCTATGCCCCCTTCATTGCCACCTTGCGCAACAACATGCGGCATGCGGGAGCCCTGCGCATCGATCATGTGATGGGGCTTATGCGCCTTTTCTGGGTGCCGTCGGGCAGGAACCCAGCCGAAGGAGCCTATGTCCGCTATCCCTTCGAGGACCTTGTGGCCATCCTGGCGCTGGAGAGTCAACGCAACCGGTGCCTGGTGGTAGGAGAAGATCTCGGCACCGTACCGGACGAGCTGCGGGAGACGCTCCTCCCCCAAGAGGTACTCTCCTACCGTCTCTTTTACTTTGAGAAAGACGAAACAGGGAAGTTCAAGGCCCCACCGGATTACCCGGCCCAGGCCCTGGTTGCAGCGACCACCCACGACCTTCCGACATTCGCCGGCTATTGGCAGGGCCGCGATCTGGCACTGCGTACCGAACTCGATCTCTTCCCAACCCCTGCCCTGCGCAATACCCAAATCATCGGCCGGGCTGAGGACCGGGCGCGGCTGCTCCTTCTCCTTGAGCGCAACGGGCTCCTGCCGGAGGGAGCGGGTCTCGACCCGGCAGGGTATCCGGAAATGCTGCCCGAACTCGCTTTGGCCATGCATACCTTTCTCGCCCGCACCAAGGCCAAGCTCTTCCTTTTTCAGATGGAGGACGTCTTCGGGCAGGTCGAGCAGGTCAATCTGCCGGGAACCGTTGACGAATACCCGAACTGGCAACGCAAGCTTCCCCTCGAGCTGGAAGAGTGGCCGAAAGAAGAGCGCCTCACCTTCCATACCGAAGCGATTGAGCGGGAACGGGGGCGAGGCATCACCCCACTGGGACGAGGGACGACCTGGACGCCCGGGGAGGCCGGTTCCCAGATCCCCGTCGCCACCTACCGATTGCAGCTTAACCACAATTTTACCTTCGCGAAGGCCAGTGAGCTCGTCCCTTACCTGCGAGGCCTCGGGATAAGCCATTGCTACACTTCCCCTTTCCTCAAGGCGCGGCCCGGCAGCCTGCACGGCTACGACATCATCGACCATAATGCCCTCAATCCTGAAATAGGCGATATGGGCGATTTCGATCGCTTCGCGGACGCGCTTCGCGCCGAATCCATGGGCCTCATCCTGGACATGGTTCCAAACCACATAGGCATCGGGAGCGACAATCAGTGGTGGATGGATGTTCTCGAGAACGGTGAATCTTCGGATTTCGCCGAGTTTTTCGACATCGACTGGCATCCCATCCAGGAAGTATTGCGTGGCAAGGTGCTCCTCCCCCTACTCGAAGACCACTACGGCACCGTACTGGAAAAGGGCCTCCTGGTGCTGCAGTTCGATGCCGATCACGGAGAATTCTCGCTCGGCTATCACGAGCATCGCTTCCCCCTCGATCCGGCATCCTATGCCTTGATCCTCGGCCACGACATCGAGCGCCTGGAAGCGCGCTTCCACTCGGAGGAGCCGATCTATCTCGATTTCCGGAGCCTGGTCACCGCCTTCGGCAATCTTCCGGGGCACCGAGCGACTTCTCCCGAAATCCGGCAAGCCCGCCGACGCGACAAGGAGGTGCAGAAACGGCTCCTCGCCCGGCTCTGCCGGGAAGATGTCGAAATCCACCGTTTCATTGCCGAAAAAATAGTGCTCTTCAACGGGACTCCGGGCGAGGAGCAAAGTTATCAACTTCTGCATGAGTTGATCGAACGGCAGGCCTTTCGTCTCGCCTACTGGCGGGTAGCCTCCGACGAGATCAATTACCGCCGTTTCTTCGACATCAACGATCTCGCCGCCCTGCGCATGGAAAACCGCCGGGTCTTCGAGAAGACCCACCGTTTTGTGCTCGATCTTATCGCCGCCGAAAAGATCACCGGACTGCGGATC
>JAQYWA010000381.1 GCA_030145265.1 Desulfuromonas sp.
GCATCCCACTGCTGGAGCATGGCGATAAAGGCCTCCTCAAGGGTGGGATCCGGCATTTGCTCGGTTGCGGTCTGCGCCTTCAGTTCATCGGGCGGACCGCTGGCAATCATCTGTCCCCGGTAGATGAGGCCGATACGGTCGCAATATTCCGCCTCGTCCATGAAGTGCGTCGTGACCAGAACCGTTACCCCCCGTTCGACCAGGCCATTGATGTGAGTCCAGAATTCCCGCCGGGTTAAAGGATCGACCCCGGAGGTCGGTTCATCGAGAAATAGCACCGCCGGTTCATGCATGACCGAACAGGCTAAGGCCAGGCGCTGCTTGAAGCCGAGGGGCAGGTCCTTGGCCGAGTCCTTTAAGTGGGGTTGCAGGCCGAAAATATCGATCATTCGCGTCACCGTTTCCTGCTGCCGCGCTCCGACCAGGCCATAAACCCCGGAAAAAAATTCCAGGTTTTGCCGCGCGGAGAGATCGCCGTAAAGCGAGAACTTCTGGGCCATGTAACCCAGGCGGGAGCGGGCCTTGCCCGGAGCTTTCTGCAGATCGAGACCGACCACCCGACCGGTTCCTCCGGTCGGCCGCAGCAGACCGCACATCATTTTAAAGGTGGTCGATTTGCCGGCACCGTTAGGACCGAGCAAGCCGAAAATCTCTCCCCGGCGGATGGCGAAGCTGACGTCATTAATCGCGGTAAAGTCGCCGAAGCGTTTAGTCAACCCGGCCGCCTCGACGGTCACCTCCCGATCCCCCGACAAGGGCCCCATGGCGGCGGCCAAAGCCGAAATGCCGCCGGGGCCACCGCCAAGGGCATCGACATAAGCATCTTCGAAGCGGGGAGCGACCGGCACCAGCCGGGCCTCGGCACCGGCCTCCAGAACCTCCAGGGTGGGCTGAGCATGACCGTCTCGCAATACAATACGAACATTCTGCCCCTGAACGATGCCATCCTGTACCCCGTCCTGCTGTAAGGCGCGGGACAGCACCTGGCGACGATTACCCGAAATCCCCTGCACCTGGAAACAGCGCCCGGCGACCCGTTCGGTCATTTCCTTGGGCGGACCGGAAAAGATCAACCGTCCGCCATCGAGAAGCAGGACTTTCTGGCACAATTCAGCCTCGTCAAGATAGGCGGTTGACCAGATGACCGCAGTCTCCGCGTCGACCAGTTCCTGCACCATGCGCCACAGCTCCCGTCGGCTGACCGGGTCGACGCCAACACTCGGTTCATCCAGCAGCAACAGGCGCGGCTTGCGGATCAGGGCACAGGCGAGCCCGAGCTTCTGTTTCATGCCGCCGGACAGGCGCCCGGCCAGACGGCCCTGAAACGGTTCCAGCCCGGTAAAGGTCAGTAACCGCTGAAACACCTGCTGGCGTTTGGTCCCGGTCACATTCTGCAGATCCGCATACAGCCGCAGGTTCTGAAGGACCGACAGGTCTTCGTAAAGACCGAATTTCTGTGGCATATAGCCGATGATTTGATGTAGCTGGCTGGCGTCGGTACGGGTGTCGAGGCCGAATACCTTGATGCTCCCTGTTGAGGGCAAAAGCAGCGCGGTCATCAGACGCATCAGGGTGGTCTTGCCGGCGCCGTCCGGGCCGACCAGGCCGGTAACGATGCCGGGGCGGATCGTCGCGGACAATTCGGCGAGGGCAAGCGGCAGCTGTTTACCGTAACTGTATGTCAGGTTTTCGATGACCAGCGATGCAGCGGGCATATCATTATTCAGAGCGGCTTGACCGCTCCTCTTCCATAAGCTTCACGGTCACCGGCATCCCCTGCCGCAGTCCATGGTCGGGGGTGTCGGCAATGATGCGCACCTGATAGACCAGCCGTGTCCGCAGTTCTTCGGTCTGGACGGTTTTCGGGGTAAATTCCGCCTCGGGCGAGATGTAGCCGACCTTTCCCAGATAGGGTTGCTGCGGCCGTGAATCGGTAAATATCTGCGCCACCATGCCGGGATGGATGCGACCCAGGTCCGGCTCTTCAATGTAGGCGCGAATCCACACCGGGGTATCGAGGGAGAGGGTCAACACGGTCTGACCGGCACCGACAATGGCGCCCGGCTCTTCCACCCGAGTCAGGATGACGCCGTTGTCCGGAGCCTGACACTGGGTGTCCTCCAGTCGGGTCCGGGCCCCAGCGGAGCGCGCCTGGGCGGCACGCAGGTCGGCCCGCGCGGCATCGATATCTTCGCTGCGGAATCCTTCGTGGGCCAGTTTAAGTCCTTCTCTGGCAGTCGCCAGACGGGCCTTGGCCTCAGCCAAACCGGCATTCACATTGTCGAACAACTGGCGCGCTATGGCTTTGTCTTCCAGCAGGGTTTTCAGGCGCTGATACTCAACCTCCAAATTGTTTACCGTCGCCTGCCGTTCCCTAACCAACGCCTCG
>JAQYWA010000382.1 GCA_030145265.1 Desulfuromonas sp.
AACATCACTGGCTCGTTGTGGCAGGCGAAAAGGTGATGCCTCCTGTTTTTTCTATCTCCCTACTGTTTCATCCAAAGGGCCGGTCACTTGTTGACCGGCCCTTGAACTTTGCTATCGACACCTTTCAGAAAATTTACCCGTGTCGATGCCGCGCCAATCAGATATACTTCCGCTACCGCTCAATATCCCCTGCAGCAGTTCCAATAAAGCCCTTGCCCTCTAGGAGATTTGATGTGACTCCCGCACCGATCGATCAGCAACTCGCCAAAGCATCCATCAACTGCCTGCGCCTGCTGGCTGCCGACGCGGTGGAAAAAGCCCGCTCCGGCCATCCCGGCACCCCCATGGAAGCAGCCCCGATCGCCTACCTGCTGTACCTGCGCCACCTGCGCCACAATCCGGCCAACCCGGCCTGGCCCGGGCGGGACCGCTTCGTCCTTTCCTGCGGGCATGCGTCGACCCTCCTCTACGGCATTCTCCACCTGAGCGGCTACGACCTGTCGCTGGACGACCTGAAAAACTTTCGCCAGTTTGGCAGCCGCACCCCCGGACACCCGGAGTTCGGCCATACCCCCGGGGTGGAAACCACCACCGGCCCGCTCGGGCAGGGATTTGCCGTCGGCGCCGGCCTCGCCATGGGAGCCCGGTTTCTCCAGGAACAGGTCGATCCCGAGCTGTTTGCCTACCGCACCTATGTGCTCTGCTCCGACGGTGACCTGATGGAGGGAATTTCCGCCGAGGCAGCCTCGCTGGCCGGGCACCTGCGCCTGGGCAACCTGATCTGTCTCTACCTGGACAACCGCATCACCATCGAAGGGGATACCTCGCTGGCCTTCAGTGAAGACGTCGGCACCCGCTTCCTCGCCTGCGGCTGGCACATCGAACGGGTCGAAGGAGAGAACCTGGCAGATATCGACGGCGCCATCGAGCGAGCCAAAACCGACCCACGGCCGTCGCTGATCATCGCCCGCACCCATATCGGCCAGGGCGCCCCCAACAAGCAGGACAGCGCCGATGCCCACGGGGCCCCCCTGGGCGCGGAAGAACTGCGGCTGACCAAAGCGGCCCTGGGCTGCGATCCCGACCAGTCGTTTATCATCCCCCCGGAAGTAGCTGAGCACATGGGTGAGATCCGGGGCCGCGGTCACAAGCTGGAAGCAGATTGGCAGCAGCGCTTCGACCAGAAACTGCAAGACGGAGCCCCCCAGCTCGATCACTGGCGGCAGCTGCATGCGGACGAGCTGCCGGACGGCTGGGAGTTGGGGCTCCCCGAATTTTTGCCGTCCGACGGGGCCATGGCCACCCGCAAAGCCAGCGGCATCGTTCTCAACGCCCTGGCCGACCGCCTGCCCCTGATGCTCGGCGGTTCCGCCGACCTGGCCCCCTCGAACAATACCGAGATCAAAAAACAGCCGTATTTCGCTCCCGGCACCAGTGGCCGCAATATCCATTTCGGCGTCCGTGAGCACGCCATGGGCGCGATCCTCAACGGGCTCTCCCACACCCCCGGGCTGATCCCCTTCGCCGGAACCTTTCTTGTTTTTGCCGACTACATGCGCACACCGATCCGCCTGGCGGCGATGATGGGCCTGGGTCCGATCTACGTCTTTACCCACGACTCCATCGGTCTCGGCGAAGACGGCCCGACCCACCAGCCGGTCGAACACCTGGCCACCCTGCGCGCCATTCCCGGCCTCAAGGTCATCCGCCCCGGCGACGCCAATGAAACAATGCGGGCCTGGGAAGCCGCCATCGCCGACCGCAGCACGCCAACCGCCCTGATTCTGAGCCGGCAGAACCTGCCGACCCTTGACCGCAGCACCTGCGGCTCCGCTGACGGCCTGCACCTGGGCGGCTACATCCTGGCGCGGGAAGACGGCGAGCTCCAGGCCATCCTGCTGGCCACCGGCGCGGAAATCCATCCGGCCCTGGCGGCGCGCGACCTGCTGCAGCAGCAGGGGATCGGCACCCGGGTCGTCTCGCTCCCCTGCTGGGAACTCTTCGAGGAGCAGGAAAAAGACTATCGGGACGAAGTGCTGCCGTCCGCCTGTACCCGGCGCGTGTCGGTCGAAGCGGCCAGCCCATTCGGCTGGGACCGCTACGTCGGCCCGGACGGCGCCATGGTCGCCATGACCGGCTTCGGCGCCAGCGCCCCGGCCGAGCAGTTGATGGAACACTTTGGATTTACAGCGGAGAATATCGCGGGAAAAGTGCAGGAATTGCTGTAGGGGCGCTGCTTGCCGCGCCCTGGGACGGAGCAAGCGCCGCCCCTACATTACCATAATCAAAACAGGGCGCACGTCAGTGCGCCCTGTTCGCCAAAACAACCCCAGAACAAGGGGCACGGCATACCGCACCCCTTCCAATCACCAATCACC
>JAQYWA010000383.1 GCA_030145265.1 Desulfuromonas sp.
TTTCGGCGGCAGTAACTTTCACTGTGTGCTCGAAGAATACCAGAACGAGAAAAAGCAGATCGATTGGAAGGACGACGTGCAAATCGCGGCGTTCAGCGCCGCAGATATCGCCGGACTGGAAACCGCCCTGAAGCAGTTTCCGACCGAGGGAAAATGGAGTGCGCTACGCCACGCAGCCAAGCAGAGCCGCAGCAGCTTCGAAGCGAAAGCCCCCGTCCGAATTGCGATGGTGTTCGACAAGACCTCTGCCGATCCCGCCGGACAGATCAAAAATGCCCTCACCATGTTGCAGAAAAACCAGGAGCAGACCAGCTGGAACACCCCAGACGGCACTTTTTTCGCCACCGGAGCGGCTCCAGGCAAGCTCGCGGTCCTGTTCCCAGGCCAAGGGGCCCAGTATCCTGGCATGCTCAAGAACATGGCCTCCCAGTTCCCGTCTTTCCTCGACAACCTCGAGCAGGCAGACCTGGCCTTTTCGGCCAGCAGCGATGAACGACTCTCCGATTTCATCTATCCCCGCCCCGTTTTTGATGAGGCGACCCGCAAGCTTAACGTAGATCGCCTGCGCGCCACCGAGATTGCACAACCTGCCCTTGGCGCGGTCAGCCTCGGCGCCTGGAGCGTGCTCAACGATTTCGGCATCGACGCCTCAGCCTTTGCCGGCCACAGCTATGGCGAGCTAACGGCCCTATGCGCCGGCGGGGTATTTGACCGCCCCTCCCTGCATGAACTTTCCCGCCTGCGCGGTGAGCTGATGGCGGCCGGAGACGGTGACAAAGGTTCGATGCTGGCGGTATCTGCACCGCTGGAAAAAGTTGAGAAAATACTTAAAGAAGAGCAACTCAACCTAGTGCTGGCCAACAAGAATACTCCCGAGCAGGGAGTGTTATCCGGCGCCAGCGATGAAATCCGCAAGGCGGCCGAACGGCTCGGGCAATTAGGCATCCGCTGCACCCAGCTGACTGTATCCGCGGCCTTCCACAGCGAACTGGTGGCCGACGCCAGCGGCCCCTTCGGCAAACGTTTGCGTAAAATTTCCTTCAACCAGGCTAAGTCCGGCGTCTATGCCAACTCCACCGGTGGAGTTTACCCGAGTGAGGCGAACCAGGCCCGGCAGATACTGGCGTCACAAATTGCTAGCCCGGTCGAATTCGTCACCGAAGTCGAAACGATGTATGCCGCCGGCATGCGCACCTTCCTCGAAGTCGGCCCCGGTGCCCGCCTGACCGGTATGGTCAAGGCGATCCTGGCCGGCAAGGAACACCAATGCCTAGCGGTCGACTCATCCAACGGCAAGCGTTCGGCCATCCTCGACCTTGCCCGTGCCCTGGCCCAGCTCGCAACCCTGGGTTATGAATTCAACCTTGAGCGCTGGGACGATGGTATCGACGAAACGGCCTCCGTCGAAGGTAAAAAACCAGGAATGACGGTGCCCATCGGCGGCGCCAACTACTTCAAACGGCCGCCAAAGCGCCCCCCGGTGGCACCTAAAACGGTGCAGCAAACTACTCCGCCGCAGGCACCGGCTACAATACCGACCCAAGCCACCATGATACCGGCTACCAATCAAATGGCGGCCGGCTCGCTGCAGAGTGCCCTGAACCTGACCCAGCAGAGCATGCAGGCCCTGCAGAGTCTTCAAGAACAGACCGCGCGCCTGCATCAGCAATTTCTCGAAGGACAGGAGAATGCCACCCGGTCATTCATGACCCTGATCGAGCAGCAGCGCCAAATGCTCAGTGGCGCGCCCGTAGCCGCCAACCCGGTTCCGGCGGCCACATTTCTGCAATCTTCACCGACGCTCCAGCAGCCAAGTGCCGCCCCTGCCGTGCAACCGCCACCGGCTCCTGCGGTTTCAGTACCGGCTCCCGCTACACCGGCCATACCGGCAGTCGACAGCAGCCGGGTCGCATCGGCACTGCTTGAAGTCATTGCCGAGAAGACCGGCTATCCGGTCGATATGCTCGAACTGGAGATGAGTCTCGATTCTGACCTGGGCATCGACTCCATCAAACGGGTCGAAATCCTCTCCGCGCTGCAGGAACGGCTCCCCGAGGCTCCGGCCGTGCGGCCCGACGACCTCGGCGCCCTCCAGACTCTCGGCCAGATCGTGGGCCATCTGAATACCGGCATGACCAGCAGCGCACCGGCTGCCGCAGCGGCAACCGGTGCCCAGTCGGCAGTCGACAGTGGCAAGGTGGCGGCAGTGCTGCTCGAAGTCATCGCCGAGAAAACCGGCTACCCGGTCGATATGCTCGAACTGGAAATGAGTCTCGATTCTGACCTCGGGATCGACTCCATCAAGCGGGTCGAAATTCTCTCCGCATTGCAGGAGCGGCTCCCCGAGGCTCCGGCTGTGCGGCCCGACGACCTTGGC
>JAQYWA010000384.1 GCA_030145265.1 Desulfuromonas sp.
AACAGCCAGGTCGCAGCTGAAAGGTTAACGCAAGCGATGATTGCCATGGGCCAGGTCTGAGACCAGACAATGGCCGCCGATACGTCTTTAAGAAAGACGCCGCGGACAATGGTCATGAAGTAGCGTAGGGGGTTGGCGAAGGAGATGGTCTGCAACCAGTGCGGCATGTTTTCGATGGGGCTGGCAAAACCGGAAAGAATGACCGCCGGCACCAGAAACATGAAGGCTCCCAGCACCGCCTGCTGCTGGGTCATGGACAGGGAGGAGACAAACAGGCCAACGCCGATGATGGCCAGCAAAAAGACCGCCATACTGCCGAACAGCAGCGGCAGGGATCCGTTAAAGGGGACCCGCAGCAAAAACACCCCTGCCAATACAATAAAGGCGCCTTCGATCATCGCCACCAACAGGGCCGGGAGCGCCTTGCCGATTAAAATCTCCAACGGGTGCAGAGGAGAAACCAGTAACTGCTCAAAGGTACCCATCTCTCGCTCTCTGGCCACGGACAGGCCGGTGACCAGCAAACCGATGACCGTGGTCAGAATACAGACCAGGCTCGGCACCGTGTACCAGCGGAAATCGAGATTTGGGTTGAACCAGTTGCGCGATACCAGGCTGACACTGGTCTGCTGTCCGTTGGTTGTCAGCTTGGCCCGGTAGCTGTTGATGATGCTCAGCGCATACCCCTGCACAATTTGGGCGGCATTGGTTTTACGGCCATCCAGAATGAAACTGGCCTGCGCCGCTCTTCCTGCCTCCAGGTCTCGGGAAAAATCCTCCGAAATCCAGAGCACCGCGATGGCCTGTTGCTGGTCGATCACTGCCGGGATCTCTTCTGCGCGCTGCAGTTGGAGCACCTCGCTGAAGGTGCTCGCAGCGGTGAAATCCTGCTCCAGGGTCAGCGCCGGCCTGCCGCGATCAAGGTTGAGAATCGCCAGGGGCTGGTTTTTGACTTCCTGGGTGGCGGCAAAAGAAAAGATGAAAAGCTGGATCAAAGGCGGCACGATGAGGACGATACGACTTTTCTTGTCCCGCAAGAGGGCCAGCAGTTCCTTGATGATCAGGGCATGGATGCGGTTGAACATGACTCACCTCAAGCGTTTGACGGTTTTTCTGGCCGTGAGGAAAAACAGCACCGCAGCGAGCAGCAGCAGAATAAAGACGTTGGGCAGGAGCAGTGACCAGACATCTCCCACTAAAAACAAGGTCTGCAGATTGGTCACCAGGTAGCGCGCCGGAATAATGTGGGTCAGGGCGCGGACCATGGGGGGCATGGAGGCGATCTCAAAGATGAAGCCGGAGAGGAGAAAAGCCGGCAGAAACCCGGTGATCATGGCGACCATCGCCGCGATGAACTGATTTTTAGCGGCGGAGGAAATCAACAGGCCCTGTCCCAGTGCCGCCAGCAGAAAAGCCCCGGAACTGAGTAGCAACGCCGGCAGCGAGCCCCGGAACGGTAAATCGAACAGCACGACCGAAATAGCCACGCTCCCCAGCATGGCGAGCAGCCCTAAAATGAAGTAGGGGATCAGTTTGCCGATAATTAATTCTGCAATGCCAACCGGCGTGGCCATCAGCGCTTCCATGGTGCCCCGTTCCCATTCCCTGGCCACGACCAGGGAGGTCAGCAAGGTGCCGATGATGGCCATGATAATCGCCAACGCTCCTGGGATCAGGGAGTTGCGGCTTTCCAGTTCGGGATTGAACCAGATCCGGGTCACCAACTGCGGTCCGCCGGGATTCTGAACGGCATGCTCTCGTTGCCGCATGGTCCACCAGGTGGCCACCACTCCCTGGGCATAGTTCTGGACATAGTTGGCGGTATTGGTTTCGCTGCCGTCGGCTATGACTTGCAGCCTGGCCAGGCCGCCGCCCTTTTCCACCTGCCTGGAAAAATCCTCCGGGATCACCACCAGACCCCGCAGTCGACCGGCCATCAGTTCCTGTTCCAGAATCCGTTCGTCGCGACTGATGTGAGCTATAAAATAGGGACTGGCGAGAAAGTCCGCCGCCAGACTGTCGGCATCTGCTCCAAGATCCTGAACCGCCACGCCGAGCTTGACTTCTTTGGCATCCAGGGAAACCCCGTAGCCATACAGAAACAGCAGGATAACGGGCAAAACAAAGGCGATCATCAGGCTGCTGGGGTCGCGCAGGATCTGCACGAACTCCTTGGTTATCAGAGCTTTCATGCGCCGCAGATGATCTTTCACGACGCCTCCCCATTTTTCGCATCCCACTGCTGGAGCATGGCGATAAAGGCCTCCTCAAGGGTGGGATCCGGCATTTGCTCGGTTGCGGTCTGCGCCTTCAGTTCATCGGGCGGACCGCTGGCAATCATCTGTCCCCGGTAGATGAGGCCGATACGGTCGCAA
>JAQYWA010000023.1 GCA_030145265.1 Desulfuromonas sp.
ATATTGTATTCCAACGCCTTTTCCACCGGGACCGATTCCAGAACTACCGGAGGAATCGATATGCGCGACAAATCGATGCGGGTCAGGTTGAGCTGCTCGGAAAGAAACCTGAGCAGATCATCCTCACCGATATAACCGAGCTTGACCAGGGATGAACCGATCTGTCCGCCCCAGTGACGCTGATAGGAAAGCGCAGAATTAAGTTGGAATTCATCGATTTCCCCCGCCTTGACCAGCATTTCGCCGAGTCGCATGTTTCGTTTTGCCACTTATTCCCCCAATACTGTCTGAATCTGCCGAAACCCCGCCGTCCTCACGGCGTATCGGTCCTGCAGGTTAAACTTTGACGTCCGCAAGCGCCTTTTCCCAGGCCCAGGCGGTCTCAATAATATACTCCAGGTTATTGAACCGGGGAACCCACCCAAGCATCCCGGTAATCCGGCCGTTGTCGGCAATCAAAGCTGGCGGATCCCCCTCGCGACGGGGCACCTCCTCCACTCTGAAATCGACTCCGGTCACCTTCTTGGCGACATCGACCACCTCTTTGACCGAATAACCATGACCGTAGCCGCAGTTGAATATCTCGCTCCCCCCCCCCTTCAGCAGATGCTGCAAGGCAACCAGGTGGGCAGCGGCAAGATCGTCGACATGGATATAGTCGCGGATGCACGTCCCATCCGGTGTGGGATAATCAGTACCGAATATCTGAAGTTTGTCGTACTCGCCCTTCGCGGTCTTGAGCGCCCGGGTAATCAGATGGGTCGGGTTTTTGTAATCCTGACCGATGCGACTTTGCGGGTCGGCGCCGGCGACGTTGAAATAGCGCAGGGCCACGTAATTGAAATCGGCATCGGCAAAAGCCAGATCCGCCAGAAACCGCTCGGTCATCATCTTCGAGGCGCCGTACGGGTTGATCGGCATAAGCGGGGCCGTTTCATCAACCGGGATGGTTTCGGGAATCCCGTACACCGCCGCGGTTGACGAAAAGATGAAACGGCCGACCCCGGCGGCCTGCAGCACCTCGAGCACGCCGAGTGCATTGGCAGTGTTGTTGTGGTAATACTTGAGAGGCTTGCTGACGCTTTCAGCCACCTCGATCCCTGCGGCAAAATGCATGACCGCATCGGGGGCAAAATCCCGGACCACCGTCGCCAGCTTTTCCCGATCGGCCAGGTCCCCCACGATCAAATCGCCGTGCAGAACCGCCCAACGGTTGCCCGTCGACAGGTTATCGTATGTCAGTACCTGGTAGCCGCCTTCCCCCAGGGCCTTGACCACATGGCTGCCGATATAGCCGGCACCGCCGGTCACAAGTATCTTTTTCACCGACATCTCCTTTTCATCTTCATCAATTAACGGGCCGACAACAAAAACAACAGCGGCCCTAAAAAACTGCCAGGGCGATATCTCCCCTCCCCTGGTGGGAGGGGATGTCTGGTACAGGTTTAATCACCCTCACCCCACCCCTGTCCCATCAAGGGAGAGCGAGCCTGGTGTTATAAAGCCGTGAATAATTCCGCACAGAGCATCAGCGACGCCCGATCCCCCGGTATTCAAAACCTTCTGCTATGAGTGCTTTTGGATCGTACTGGTTACGCCCGTCGAAAATCACCGGTTGCTCCATCATGCGTTTCATAGCAGCAAAGTCGGGATGTCTAAAAGGCTTCCATTCGGTCACCAGGGCTAAGGCATCTGCCCCCTGCAGCGCTTCGTACTGGTGGTTGACCAGTTGCAGGCTGCCGGACTCGAACCATGCTGAAGGCAACTCTTCGCGAGCCACCTCCATGGCGACCGGATCATAGGCCAGTACCCTGGCCCCGGCCTCGATCAATGCCTTGATCAGCACCACCGATGGTGCCTCGCGCATGTCATCGGTGCCAGGCTTGAAGGCTAGGCCCCATACTCCGAAGGTCAGCCCCGAGAGGTCGGTCCCGAAACGCTCGCTGATTTTTTCGAACAGCACATGTTTCTGGACTTCGTTGCGCCGATCGACCGACTGCAGAATCAGCGGTTCAAGGCCGTTTTCCTCGGCCATGTGGATCAACGCCTTCACATCTTTGGGAAAGCAGGAGCCACCGTAACCACAGCCGGGATAGATGAATGAATAGCCGATCCGGTTGTCCGAACCGATTCCGAGCCGGACCTTTTCCACGTCAACTCCTAGGCGGTCGCAGAGCCGGGACACCTCGTTCATGAACGAAATTTTGGTGGCCAGCATGGCATTGGCCGTATACTTGGTCATTTCCGCGTCGCGGATGCCCATTTCAAGGATCCGGTCATGGTTGCGGCTGAAATCGGCATAAAGGGAACGCATAACATCAAGCGCTCGGTTACTATCGGCACCGATGATAATCCGGTCGGGACGCATGAAGTCATTGACCGCCGCCCCCTCCTTGAGAAACTCGGGGTTGCTCACCACGTCAAAGGGGATGGCAACACCGCGCTTCTCCAGCTCGGCGGCGAGTGCCTCCCGCACCTTATCCGCTGTTCCCACCGGCACCGTCGACTTGTCGACAATCACCGCATAATCCTGCAGATATCGACCGATTTCCCGGGCCACAGCCAGCACATTCTGAAGATCAGGCGACCCGTCCTCTCCCGGCGGGGTGCCGACGGCAATGAAATAAACATTCGAATCGGCCATCGCCTCGGCCAGAGAGGTGGTGAACTGCAACCTCCCCTCCTTAAAATTAGAGTGCACCAGGGTATCGAGTCCCGGCTCGTAGATGGGGATCTCCCCCTGTTGAAGACGGTTGACCTTGGCCGCATCCACATCGACGCAGGTGACCATGTGGCCCATCTCGGCAAAACAGGTGCCGGTAACCAGACCTACATAACCGGTACCAATAACGGTTAGATTCATGTAAAAAGCTCCTCCGTATTTTAATACATATCAACCGGGCAACAGAATTCGTCGTGCCTATTTATAACATACGTCAGACCCGGTAATAGTCGCGATACCACTCGACAAACCGGCGTACGCCTTCTTCAATGGGAGTAGCCGGCTTGAAACCGACATCGGCGACCAGCGCCTCAACGTCGGCATAGGTGGCCGGAACATCCCCCGGCTGGATTGGCAACAGGTTCTTCTCGGCTTTCTTACCCAGGGCCCCTTCCAGGGTCTCGATAAGATACATCAGTTCCACCGGATTGTTGTTGCCGATGTTATAGAGACGGTAGGGCGCGACACTGGTGCCGGGATCCGGCGCATCGCCATTCCATTCAGGATTGCCCGTTGCAATATTGTCGGTGACCCGGATGACCCCCTCGACGATGTCATCGACAAAGGTGAAGTCCCGGCGCATTTTACCATAATTAAAAACATCGATGGGACGTCCCTCGAGAATCGCCTGGGTGAAGAGAAACAGCGCCATGTCGGGGCGCCCCCAGGGACCGTAAACGGTAAAGAAACGAAGTCCGGTGCAGGGGAGTCCGTAAAGATGGGCATAGGTGTGAGCCATCAGCTCATTGGCCTTCTTGGTCGCCGCGTACAGAGAAACGGGATGGTCAACGTTGTGATGCACTGAAAACGGCATGCGGGTGTTAGCGCCGTAAACCGACGAAGAAGAGGCATAGACCAGGTGCTTGATACCGTTGTGTCGGCAGCCTTCGAGAATATTGACAAAGCCGACCAGGTTGCTGTCGACATAGGCATGGGGATTCTGCAGCGAATAACGAACGCCGGCTTGGGCAGCCAGATTCACCACCTTATCGAAAGGCTCGGCGGCAAACAGGGCGGCGATCCCTTCGCGATCAGCCAGCTCGAGGTTGACAAAACGAAAATTGACGTTTCCTTCGAGTTGTGCCAAACGGGCCTGCTTCAATGAAACATCATAGTAATCATTGAGGTTGTCCAGGCCGACGACCTGATCGCCGCGAGCCAGCAGTCGCCGGGTCAAATGAAAACCGATGAAGCCGGCGGCGCCGGTCACCAGAATCCGGGCGGGCCGATAGGAATTAGACGATGGGGCATGACCAGCCATGTTATTTTACCTTTACGTTGTTAAACGATTAAATATCAGATTCATGACAATAACCGCACTGCAGAAAGAAGCTGCCGGTGATTACTGCTCAAACGGCGAACCTTCTCGAGCCCCCCGGTGATCATTTCTTCGAGGCCGGGTAGCGGGTGCGAATCGCTGCCGAGACAGCTGTACAGGCCGGCCTCAAGCAGAGCCACCGACCGTTTCTCAACGAGCTTGCCGTAGCGCCCGGCAAAACTGCCCAGATTCCCCTGGAACAGACAACCAAGATTCTGCAGCTGAGCCAGTAGACCCAATGCCGGTTTCGGTTCGCCGCTCCCGATCAGATTGCGGGCTCTTGCCCATAAGCCGCCACCCTGCCCCGGAGCCGCAATGAGGTTGCAGCGTTCGGGATGCGCGAACAGTGGCACGAATCCTCTGGCTATAATCTGCCGGATATTATTGACAATCAGGTCGCTCCCGGCCCAGGCCGGCGCCTCGACCAGCAGCAGACGCGATTCGCCGAGCGGTTGGAGGTCGGACAACTGCTCGGGGAATCGAGCATCCAGATAATATTCCATGCCCGGCCGAAGACGTAGCGGGATCTCAGACCGGTCAAGGGACTGCTGCAGGCGAGTGACCCGATCACGCACGATGGCCGGGGTGTTCTCGTACAAGTCACTGATGCAGTGCGGCGTACAGTAGACTTCGGAAAATCCATGCCGAGACAAGGTTCTGGCCATGGAAAGGGCCTCGGCCGAGGTCTCAGGTCCGTCGTCGATTCCGAAAAGCAGATGACAGTGACAATCAATCAAAGTACACCTGCATAAGACGGCCCATCCCCACAACCAATAGCCGAAAATGACACAATCAAAAGATTAATCATAACAGACCCCAATTAAAAGCTGCAACGCCTAATAATTGTTACGACTTACGTATACGGGGGTCAGCCAGGGCATAACTGACATCGGCAATCATGTTGCCGAGCAGGGTCAGCACCGCACCGATCACCAGGATTCCCATGATCAAAGGGTAGTCACGCATCATAACCCCGTCGTAAAAGAGCTTGCCCATGCCGGGGATAGCGAAAATGGTCTCGAAAATAACGCTGCCGCCGATCAGCCCGGGCACCGCCAGTCCGAGGATGGTGATCACCGGCAGCAGGGCATTGCGCAGGGCATGGCGGTAGATCACCACACGCTCCGACAGTCCCTTGGCTCGAGCGGTCAAGATATAGTCCTGACGGATCACTTCAAGCATGTTGGAGCGCATGTAGCGGGAAAACCCGGCCAATCCGCCAAAGGCAGAGACCAGGACAGGCAGAATCAGGTGATGAATGACATCCCATATTTTGGCGAACCAGCCCAGGTAATCGTAGCCGAGCGACTTGATGCCAACAATCGGGAACAGACCGAGGCGCACACCCAAAAGATCCATCAGCAGCAGCGCCAGCCAGAAGGACGGCGTGGCAAAACCAACAAAGACGAAAATGGTGGTTGCCCGGTCAAAGAGTGAATTGCGCCGGGTCGCCGAGAGGATGCCAATGGGGATCGCCACCGCCAGAATCGCCGAGATAGAAAGCACATTGATCAGAATCGTGATGGGAAGGCGCTCGAGGATCTTGTCGAGCACGGGACGGTTGTCCTGAGCGAACGAGTCGCCGAAATCGAAACGGGCCAATCGTCCCAGCCAGCGTCCGTACTGAACGTAAAGCGGCTGGTCGAGGCCGTACTGGGCTCGCAACCGATCCTGCAATTCGGCGCTGGCTTGCGGATTGAGCTGCGTCTGCAGGTCGGTCGGTTCACCGGGTGCCAGGTGGATAACCACGAAGGAAATCAGGGTGATCCCCAGGAGCAGCGGAACCATAAGGACCATGCGTCTGAGTAAGTATCTCAACATATTAAGATCTACCCCTCGCTGGGCCGTAAAGTGGATAGCCTATATAAACAAAAGTCTTAATCATATGCATTCAGCCATCTCTAGCGCTTGTATTTCTGTTCCTTCTCCGGCACGTACCATTCGATGAAATTATAACGGATACCGGCGGGGGCAGTGCTCACCCCGCGGAAACGTCGGGCAACAACCGGCAGCGCTTCGGAAACGTAGAGAAAGGTATAGGGCTGTTCTTCGGCCAGGATCGCCTGAAATCGGTCGTAATAGGCTTTGCGCTCCTGCTGATCGAAGGTACGCCGCCCCTTCTCAAGCAGTTCGTCAATTTCCGGATTGTTGAAACCGATGAAATTCAACTCACGGGGACCGGTTTTGCTCGAATGCCAGATATTGTACTGGTCAGGCTCGGGGCCGCCGGTCCAGCCGAGTATGGTGGCATCAAAGTTGCCGGGGTTGATGAACTCCTTGAGGAAGGAAGCCCATTCACTCACCCGAAGTTTGACCTCAATGCCGACCTCCTGCAGACGCCGCTGGATAATCTCGCAACTTTTGACCCTTAGATCGTTCCCCTGGTTGGTGACAATGGTGAAGGATAATTTCTTCCCGTCTTTATCTAAAACACCGTCGCCGTCGCTATCGTGCCAACCGGCTTCGGCAAGCAGTGCTCTTGCTTTGGCGGCATCATGCGGGTAGCGCTGCACCTTGGGGTTGTAGACCCAGGTATCCGGCTTATAGGGTCCGGTCGCCACCTGGCCGAGGCCAAGCAGAACGCCGTCGATGATCTCCTGCTTGTCGATGGCATAAGAGATTGCCTGGCGGACCCGCTTATCCTGGAACAGGGGGCGTTTAAGGTTGTAACCGAGGTAGGTGTAGCCAAAGGCAAGATAGCGATACTTTTCAAACCGGCGCTTGAACGCCAGGGTGTCGGTCTGGGTCTGGTACTGAATCGGCGTCAGTCCCATGTAATCGAGTCCGCCGGACTGCAGTTCGAGAAACTGGGTGGACAGATCAGGAATGATCCGGTACAGCACCCGGCGGATATACGGTTGGCCTTCGAAATAATCAGGATTCGATTCGAGGACCAGGGTTTCACCCGGCTTCCATTTGACAAACCGAAACGGACCGGTTCCGACCGGCTGTCTGGAGAGGGGACTTTTGGTGATTTCGGCATGTTCCAGGAGGTGCTTGGGCATGATCGACACCCCCCAGCTGCCAAGAGCGGGAGCGTAGGGCTGTTCGTAGGTGACCCGAAAGGTATAAGGGTCAGGCGCTTCGGCATGGGCGACCTGCCGATAAGCTTCGGCATAGGCGGTCGGCGTCTTAGGGTCAGTATAGACCTGATAGGTAAAGAGCACATCCGCCGAAGTAAAGGGCGCCCCATCGTGCCAGGTGACCCCCTTGCGTAGATGAAAGGTGATGGTCAGGTTATCCTCGGAAAGCTCCCAGGATTCGGCCAACTCGCCTTCGAGCTTGAGCTCCTTGTCATACCGGACCAGACCGTTGTAAACCAGCCCGTTGATATCCGAGGACGCGGAATCGGAAGCCAGGACCGGCAGCAGGTTGCTCGGTTCTCCAATGGACGCTTCGATAAATGTATCGCCGTACACCGGTGCCGCATCCGACTCACCGTCAGGAACGACAACATCATGATTCTGGCAACCGCCACAGAGCAGGATGAGTAAAATCAGCAGAAAACGCATATCCCTCGTCAGCCTCCCGGTAAAAAACGCCTACAAGACTATTGGCAGCATATCAGAAAAACCGCAACTTCCCATGGTGAGGATAGCGCCTCAGGGGATCAATCGCTCTTCGTAGCCCTTAGGAGTTGCCAGGCGAAAACGCTGCGTTTCAGGAACCACATTGGTCGCAAGTTCGGAAAAAGTCAGCGAGGCCTCGGCCTGTTGCTGGGGCATTTCCATGAAAGCGGAACGGGGAAATGGAAGTTCCTCTGCAGAAAAATTGTCATACCTGACCCGCAAAGCCAAGTCATCATCGACATAATAGGTACTCTCAACAAGCCGCCGGGTCTGATCAAACCACAGTTCCTGTCGGCGATTTTCCGTTCCCTGCAGTTGCAACAGATAATCGCCGGCGGCACCGACACTGCCGGTTCGTTCCGCATAAGGAATCACTGGCACCTGGTACAGGAGCAGATGAACGAGATCGGCAGGCTGCAGCGGGAGCCGGGTAAATCGCTGCAGGTTACGCGACGAGGCTTCCCCCCGGAACATAAGACCTTCCCCTGGGACCATAACAGCCAGTTCGCTGCCGTCCGTAGCCATCAGCAGCAGGGGCGAACCGAAACCGAAAGGGTTCAATGTTTCAGCCCGAAACCGGTCGGGTTTTTCAGCCAGCAGAGCCTGGGTTACCGTGGCATTTTTCCCCTGCCACACCACATGTACCCTGGCCACCCCCTCGAGGGACTGGAACATGCGACCGGCTGCCTGCACCCGGTCAAACAGCTGTATTTCAACCTCGGACGACAATGGTATCCTGCCTGCTGGAGCCGGAACCCTGGCGGGTACGCAAGCGGAAATCAGCATACTGGCAGCCAGCAGCAACACAACGTAAAAACTGCGTATTTTCTTCAATGGGAACCCCCAGGATGATTCGAGAGGAATTTCAACGGCCAAGCCCGTCCAACTTGATCCGTACCGCTTCATCCTCGGGAGTCAACTCGAGCACCTTCCGGTATGTAGCCCGGGCCTTGTCGATCAGTTTCAATTCAAGGTAGGCATCACCAAGATGCTGCTGCACAACGGGATCCTCCGGCATCATTTCAGCAGCCTTTTCGAGTTGCTGGAGGGCCTCCTCAAACCGTTCCAGTTTGTAGAAGACCCAGCCAAGCGTATCGGCTATGTGACCCTCGGGCTTGAGCGCGAAGGCACGGTTGGACAACTCCAGCGCCTCATCGAGATTCACACCATCCTCGGCGAATGAGTAAGCCAGAAAATTGAGGGCTTCGGCGTGGTTCGGAGAGGCCTTGATCACCTTCCGCATGACCTCGATCGCCTGCGCCCGCTCCTTGTTCCGTTCGAGAGTAACCCCTTTGTGATAGAGAAGACCGCTGTCCTGGGGAAACGAGGTCAGCCCCCGATCGAGTGTCGCCAGCGCTTCGTCGAGACGATCCTGATCCTCATAAAGCGAGGCCAGAAACGCATAAAATTCGGGACGGTCGCTCCCCTTGGAGAGGAGTTTTTCGAGAATCGCAACGGCTTCACCGGTCTGACCTAGACGATGATTGAGATAACTCAAATGGGCCATGGCATCGTCGTACAGGTCCGCATCCTCGGGGATGGCCGAGAAAGCCTGGATCGCTCCCTGAAAGTCATCACCGCGTTCAAGGGCAGTCCCCAGATAAAAACGCGCCTGATGCACATCAGGGCGACTCTTGAGAATCTCGGCAAAAGCCTCGGCAGCGGCGGGCCAGTTTTCCAGTTCAAGGTAAATCAAACCGATTTTACGGGACGCTTCGAGGTCATCGGGACGAATCCGCAGCAGTTCCTGCAGCTCATTGAGGGCCTCATCATACTCCTGGTTGGCAATGAACATGCGCACCACATGATGCCGCATGTTGATATTCTGCGGATCGTCAGCCAGCAGTTTTCGATAAACCTTCAGGGCCTGCTCAAACTCGCCCTGTTCTTCGTACAGACTGCCGAGTTCGAAATAAACGGATTCGGTATCCGGGAAACTCTCCAGCAACGCGATGTAGGATTCGACCGCCAGTCCAGTTAGTCCCATCTCCTGATACAACCGGGCGAGGGTGACCTGCCCCTTGGTCGAATCGGGATGGGTGCGGATGACCTCTTTGAGCACTTCGACCGCTTGCTCAAAATTGTCGTTGCGGGTATGAGTAATCGCCAGCAGCAAAGAGGCATCTTCCCGTTCTGGGGCCAATTCAGTGACGCGGCTGAATGCTTGGATGGCCTTTTCATTATCACCGGCATGAAAAGAAAGGTTGCCAAGCAGCAAATGAGCCTCGACAAACTGCGGATCCTGGATAACGGCATCCTCAGCAGCCCGAATCGCCTGCTCTCCCTGGCCGAGAGACAAGTACTGCTCTGCCAGAGAAAAGTGTAGAAAAGGGTCATGGGAATCAAGCTGCACAGCCCGTTTCAGCAGGCCCAAAGCCTTTTCACCATCGCCGTCAAGGGCCGACAGGCGCGATTGGATATAAAGAGCTTGGGCCTCGGCAATTGCAGCATCAGCCCCCCTGCTCCCTGACTTGACAGGTTCGGCAGCCCCCCCTGGCCGACCCTGCTCCGGCAAGACCATGGAGCAGGCCGCGAGGATAAACCCAATGACCAAGAGCGAAAAAAACCGGGTACAGCCTGCAAAATACCGAAAAATAGTCAAGTCCGGATATCCGTGATAAGGAGGAAGGCAACATGGGAAGAATAGAAAAACGAAGCGCCGAGGGTGCCCAACCTGAGCACCGCAAATGTATTGTTAAAACTAACATACAGAGGGTAGACCGTCAATTATTTTGCCTTCCGGAAAGGCATCTTTACATTCCTCGGCGACCTGTTATTCTTTATTGTAAAATCAGCATCTTAGATATCCAGAATGGACCAAGTCCAACTGTCAAGGCTGCCGAGGCAGCCGGCCAACCTGTTGCCGATTTCATCCGGGGTGCGTATGGATGCCGAATCCCTGCATAAAGCCATGCTCAACCTCGAAACCTACCCAGGAGAGGATGGTCCCGTTACCTTCAGGGAAACCCACATTTCCCAGCTGTATTTTACGGCTCGACATGTTTACAAGGTTAAAAAGCGCGTTGATTTCGGCTTTCTCAATTTCACCTCCCTTGACCGACGGCGTTTCTACTGTCAGGAGGAACTGCGCCTTAACAGCCGGTTCTGCCCCGACACTTATCTGGAGATCGTCGAAATCAGGCATCAGAGAACCGGCTGTCGCGTCGGGACAGGATTGGAAGGAGAGGTTGTCGATTATGCTGTGCGCATGAAACGTCTGCCACAAGAATACATGCTCGATGTCCTGATCAAGGCTGACGAACCAACCCTCTGCGACGAAATGAAGCGCCTGGGACATCACATCGGAAAACTACACCTGGCATCCGAAAGCCGTCGGCACGCCGGCGGACGTACGCATACCGAAACCGTGACTTTAAACTGGGAAGAAAACCTCAGGCAGACCGCCCCCTTTATCGGCAACACCCTGCCGCCAGGCTGCCAGGCCCTGGTTACCGCCCACGTCGCCCGCTTCTTCGACGAACAGACCGCCCTGCTGCAGCAGAGGGAAAAATCGGGTTTCGTAATTGACGGACACGGCGACCTGCATGCGGAACATATCTGCCTGAGCGATCCGATCTGCATCTACGACTGCATCGAATTCAACGAGCGGTTCAGAGTCGGCGACCGGATAGCGGACCTCGCCTTTCTGCTGATGGATCTCGAATATCGCAACCGGCGTGATCTGGCAAAAAGCCTTCTGTCCGCCTACCTTGAAACAACCGGGGCCGATCCCGACCTGCCAACGCTGCTGCCATTTTACAAAATCTACCGGGCCTGGGTTCGCGGCAAGGTTCTCTCTTTTCTGACTTGCGACACCTCGGCCAACCCCGCCGAACGACAGACGGCACGCTTAAAGGCGCAGAGCTATTTCAGCCAAGCCATCAGCTACCTTTGTCCGCCCTCGCTGATCCTGACCTGCGGCTTGATGGGGGTCGGCAAAACCGCTGTCGCCAGGGAGTTGGCCCAAGTCCTGGGAGCCACCCTGCTGCGTTCGGATGAATTGCGCAAACAACTATCCGGCCTGGCTCCAACGGACAGAGACCTCTCGGATTTCGGCCGGGGGATCTATTCAACGAATATGAACGAAAAAACCTACCAGGCGCTACTGGAAGAGGCGGAAAGCCTGCTCGCCTGTGGGCAAACCGTCATAGTCGACGCCTCGTTCGCCCTGCGCCTGAATCGAGAGCAATTCCGAAAAATCACGAAAAAAAACGGAGTCGCTTTTCGCATTCTCTGGATGACTTGCAACGAAAAAACAATTCGGGACCGACTGCGGCGACGACAGGCATCTGCGAATGAGGCTTCAGACGGGCGACCGGAACTGCTCGACCGACAGATAAGCACCTTTCAGCCTCCGCTTCAGGAGCCGGACGTCTTGCAAATCGACACATCAACAGAGATTGAATATAATGTGCAGCTGATTCTATGCGACCTGGCTGAAAAAATGCCGGAAAAGTTACCAGATAATTGATGACACGATGGGTGATTGAAGGCAGAATAACAGGACTGAACTATCCGACCACTGCCGTGACACCAGCTTGAAATCTAACTGCAATCCAAGGATCGGGACGTGTCTCAAGGCCCACAACAATCCAGCCACTTCAAGCAAGCCTGGGTGATCTTTTTCATCCTCGGCATCATCATGCTCAATTTTCCATTTATTCATATTTTCAACAAGGACACAACCTTCCTTGGTTTTCCTCTTTTGATCCTCTATCTTTTTATCGGCTGGCCCACTTCCATCCTGGTGGTCTATCTCTTTGCCCGCAAAATCGACAACGCCTCCGGGGATCAATCCGGGCCGGGCCAGGGGGGAGAGCCGGAATGATTCCAATCGAAATCATCACGATCATCTCCCTGCTCTACTTCGGGCTGCTTTTCGCCGTCGCCTATTACGCCGACAAAAAGCGAGAAGAAGGCAAAAGCATTATCTCCAATGCCAATATCTACTCCCTGTCGCTGGCCGTCTAC
>JAQYWA010000385.1 GCA_030145265.1 Desulfuromonas sp.
CCGTAAGCTTTGCGCACCGAATCGGGCACATCCTCCCTGGCAAGGTTGGCCAGGGCCTTGACGGCGGCCAGCTTCATCTCTTCGTTGATGGCACTGGCGTGAGTGTCGAGGGCGCCACGAAACAGGAACGGGAAGCACAGCACGTTGTTGACCTGGTTCGGGTAGTCGCTACGGCCGGTGCCGATGATGACGTCATCGCGAACGGCTTTGGCATCGGGCGGTGTGATCTCCGGATCGGGGTTGGCCATGGCGAATACGATAGGATCCTTCGCCATCGATTTGAGCATGTCAGTCGTTACCGCGCCTTTGGCGGAAACGCCGAAGAAAATGTCGGCACCCACCATGGCGTCATCCAGGGTACGGGCCTCGGTATCGGCGGCGAGACGTTCTTTGTATTCGTTCATTCCCTCGGCGCGCCCCTTGTAGATAACGCCCTTGGTGTCGCAGAGGATGACATTGTTCTTGTCGATCCCCATGGTGATAGCGAGGTTGGCACAGGCGATGCCGGCGGCACCGGCTCCGTTCACCACCATTTTAGCATCTTTGACCTTTTTGCCGACCACTTCCAGGGCATTGAGCATCCCCGCAGCGGAGATGATCGCGGTGCCGTGCTGGTCGTCGTGAAAGACCGGGATGTTCATGATTTTCTTGAGCTGCTCTTCGATGTAAAAGCACTCCGGCCCCTTGATGTCCTCCAGGTTGATGCCGCCGAAGGTCGGTTCGAGCAGTTTGACGGTGCGGATGATCTCGTCCGAATCTGTGGTGTTCAGTTCGATGTCGAAGACGTCGACATCGGCGAAGCGCTTGAACAGAACCCCCTTGCCCTCCATGACCGGTTTGCCGGCCAGGGCGCCGATATTGCCGAGACCGAGAACGGCGGTTCCGTTGGAGACGACCGCGACCAGATTTCCCTTGGCAGTGTACTCGTAGGCCAGATCGGGGTTCTTTTCAATCTCCAGGCAGGGCTCGGCAACGCCGGGGCTGTAGGCAAGGGAAAGGTCGCGGCTGGTGGCGCAGGGTTTGGTGGTGATGACTTCGATTTTACCTTTTCGTCCTGAACTGTGATAATCCAGGGCATCTTGTTTTTTTGACATGCTTGCAGTCTCCCTATCGATTCGGAATGTTTACGGTCTTTTAAAAATACCTGATAAGAACCGGGTTGCCAGTGGATGAGACAATATTTTATTAAGTAATCTTAGATCCGCAAAGGTGACAAAATCTGAAAAAATTTAGTTACAGTAAATATCAAGATAGAGCCTCCGGCGTTGCTCTGTCAAGAACAAACGGCGTTTCCAAGCCCTGTTTAATTTTTCATGAAAGAGTCAAAGGTGAGCAAGGGCAATGCCAAGGACCCATTTTAGGGGGCTTGTGCGGATCAATGCCCCAGCTTTCGGTCGTTTGTGTCGGCCGGTCGTTCGTTTGATTTGTGGTTGAATTTACTGTAATTATTAATTATGGTCAAATTGTAGGCTGATTTTCGCCATTGATGGTTGGTTTTCCGCCATCCAGGGCGGGTTTCATTGAAAATGTTTGACATTTTATGGCGTAGAGTAGATAGAAAACGGTGTATCATTTCGCATATTTTTTTGTGTGAATCATTGTGGCGGATTTTAATTATGCTGAAAATTGGCGTCGTTTCAGACACTCATATTCATGACTTGCGGCAGGGGGCCAGGTTGGCTGATCTGCTGCTTAAAAACGAGTTCGCTGATGTCGATATGATTTTTCATGCCGGGGACGTAGTCAACCCGGCCTTCCTCGACCTGTTCGGCGGACTCCCTGTTCATGCAGTGCGCGGCAACATGGATCCTCCGATCGCAGGTGTTCCCCTCCGACGGATTCTCACCGTGGCAGGCTTTAGCATCGGATTGATTCATGGATGGGGATCGCCGGCGACGCTGGAGCAGCGGTTGCTGCAGGAATTTCACGCGATGTCACTTGATTGTCTGGTTTATGGACACAGTCACGTTCCCGTCTGCCGGCGCACTCAGGGAATGTTGTTGTTCAATCCGGGGAGTGCCGCCGACCGGCGGAGCGAACCGGTGCACACGGTTGGAATTCTGGAAATCGACAAAACCATCGAGGGTCGCATTATTGCGATTGACTGAATATGCCCCAGAAGGCTATCCCGTCTGTTCTTTCTGTTGCCGCATCGAGCTTAAACCATTCTCGTCCTTTCTGAGTTTCGCCGATGTTTGCCGGGGTTATTTTTTTATTCTTATCCTCCGCTTGATTCCCGCAACAAAACAGCATAATATTAGGTAATTTTCGCTACTTGTCATTCACCAATGAAAGGGTGGCTGGTTCATGTTGGAAATCTTTCAAAAAGGCGGACCTCTGATGTACCCGATCCTGCTCTGCT